>CBINCZ010000317.1:0-3689 GCA_966249295.1 uncultured Gemmatimonadales bacterium | reverse complement strand
AAAGGAAGGAAGAACGGGCGCATGGTGCGCCCGTTCCCGCGAGATATGTAGAAAAGATGGGATGTATAGAGGGACAATCACGACAGGCACGCATCGAACTGGCATCCGGCCGCCTGACGGGGTGTCAGTGGCATTCTCGGATCTCTCGCGCGTCACGCTCGACCGTTGCCTGCCAGAGCCCAAGATAGGGGACGATCCCCCGGCATCTGTGCCGTAGATCACACTGTCCGCAGCACCCCCTCCATCACCTCCAGCAGCGCCTCCAGGTGCTCCAGCTCGAGGTCACCCATGTGACCGATGCGTACATGGCCATCGGCGAGTGGGTCGAGCCCTGAGGCGACCTGGAATCCGCAACTCGCAACGGCGGCAATGAATTCCCTGGCGACGACGCCTTCCGGGAGGCGCAGGACCGAGACGGTCGGACTCCGGTAGCCGTCCCGGCCCACCAGCGCCACGCCCGGCTGCTGCTCCACCCACTGTTCCACTCGCCGTGCCATCATCTCGTGATGCGCAAACCGCGCCTCAAGTCCGCCCGAAGCCTCGATGCGGCGCACCTGTGCCACCAGGCCGTACAGCAGTGGGAGCGCCGGCGTCTGGGTGGGAAAGTGCTCCCGTGTCTGCCGCTCAAGCTTCTCGAAATCGCCATACCAGCCGCGTTCGCTCGCCATGCGGGCCCGCGCCATCATCCGTGGTGAGGCCACTCCCAGGGCCAGACCCGGTGGCAAGCCCAGCGCTTTCTGCGTGCCGGCGAAGACAAAGTCGAGATGATGCAGGTCGGCGCTGATTGGCACCGCGCCGGCAGACGAAACAGCGTCCACCAGTGTCATGACATCGTCATGGCGGCGGACGACAGCTGCGAGCTCGGCCAACGGAGCGAGGACGCCGGTAGACGTCTCCGAATGCACGATCGAGACGGCGTCCACGGGCGGACCCTGCAGGAAGCGCTCAAGATGCTCCGGTGTCAGGGTCTCGCCTGGTGGGACGATGGCCCGGACCACGTGACGCCCGCACGCCTCGGCCACCCGGGCGAAGCGCTCCCCGAAATATCCTCCCACCACCGCCAGCATCCGGTCACGCACGCCATTCCTGACCGCGGCCTCCATGAAGCCGGTGCCCGAGCAGGTGCCGATGAGGACCGGCCGTACCGAACCGAAAATCCGGCGGAGTGGTGCCTCCAGCTCCTCGATGAGCTGCCCCATGCCCGACCAGCCCAGGGTGGGGCCGAGCATTGCCTCGCGGATGTCGGGGTGCACATCCACGGGCCCGGGTAGAAAGCTCCGGCCGAACGGCAATCCCGTCATTCGACAATGGAACCCGACAGCACATCCTCGGCGGTGACCAGGCGGACACCACGCTCCTTCCACGCCTCCAGCAGCGGTTCCACCGTTTCCGGCCGGATGGCGCGTGCGGCATCGGTCACGAACCAGAGCGTGCTTTCGGGCTGGTGCTGCAGCAGCCCCTCGATGGCGTACTTGTCGCAGACATCGAGCGCCACGCCGTAGAGGATGATGTGCACCGGCTGCAGGACTTCGAGCAAGGTGCCGACATTGGCGTTGGTGAAGACGTCGAACCAGTGCTTGAGCAGGAGGAAATCACCGTCGTGCTTCGCGATCCTGGCCGCGAGGGCCACCGGATCTTCAGGCTCCGGCTGGATCACCAGCGGATTGTGCAGCGCGGTCTCCGGGATCTTTTCCTGGCCCGGCGTCCCCCGCATGCAGTGGGGCGGAAAAGTGGTGAGGAAATCGGGATTGGCGCTCAGCTCACGATGGCCGGACTCGTGATCGTCGGCACTGGCCACGATGGGGATGCCCTGTGCGTGGGCATGGTCGGTCAGGCGCTTCAGTGTGGGGATGATGCTTTCGCTGTCGGGCACGTAGAGACAGCCATCCTGCCGCATGAAATCGTACTGGGTGTCCACGTCCCAGAAGAGGTGCTCGGTCGTCATGCCCGTAACTTACAGCACTCGCTCCAGCCGCGGGTTGGGAAGGTACTCCCGGCCCACCTTGGCGCAGGATGCGCCGTTCACCCTGACCACGTCGGCGGTGAAGTCGAAGCGGCCGCCGAAGAGCGAGGATCCCACCCCGTAGCCGTCCACCGGCACGCCCTGTGACTCGAAGTGGTGGATCTTCTCCACGTCGAAGCCGCCCGAGACGATGATTTTCACGTGGCGAAAGCCCTCGCGGTCGAGTGCGTTGCGCACGTTGTGCACCAGTTGCGGAGTCACGCCCGTCGGCTTGAACCGGCCCATCATCGGCTGGACCGAGCGATCCACCAGCATCTCGCTGGTGTCGAGGCGCACGCCGTACAGCCGGTCGCCCAGGTCGCGGGCCACGGCGAGCGAGGTGGAAACACAGTCGTTCTCGAAATCCACCAGGGTGATGAGCCGTACGTCGGGGTCGCTGAATTCGGCGAACTTGCGGGTAGCCAGCATGGTGTCGCCGCCGTAGGCGGCGATGAGGGCATGGGGTACGGTGCCGATGCCGCTGCTGCCCCACCACGAGGCCTGCGCGTCGGTGGAGACACCGATGGCGCCGGCGATGTGCGCGGCGTATCCATCGCCGGTCTGCACCAGCCAGTGATCGTGCCGCGCCGGGAAGAACATCACTTCCTTCGGGGCCGCGGCCTCCACCACGCGCCGGGTATTGGTGCCAACCCGGGTGCGCCGCGCGAGCACGCCAAGGTAGAGGGTCTCGAGGTGGGCGAAGAGGTCATAGGGCCCCTCGATGAGCATGACCGTTTCCCAGGGCGAAATCTCGTCGCCGTCGTACAGGGCACTGACCTCCAGCGCGTCCCAGTCGAACGAGCAGAGCTTGAGGATGGCGATGGCCTCATCGATGCCGCCGAGGAAGGCGTGCTGCTTCCCGAAGACCTGCATTGTCACGCGCGGATGGTGGTTGTCGGCCTCGAGGATCTCGCGGGCCCGGACGAAATATTTGTCCGAGTAGTAGCCGTCCCGCATCTTCTCGACGGGGAGGTTGAAAATCTCGGGGTCGAGCCGTGGGCGGCGGGGCATGTAGGGGTTAGGGGTTAGGGGTTAGGGAGTAGGGCTTAAGGCTTAGGGCCTACGGCTTAGGGCTTAAGGCTTAAGGCTTAGGGCTTAAGGCTTAGGGCTTAAGGTGAAGCTGGGTGTGCATGGAGTTTGTGATTGGCACGAAGCCTCAAAGGCCACAGCCTTCAGCCTTCAGCCTTCAGCCTTCAGCCTTCAGCCTTAAGCCTTAAGCCTTAAGCCTTCAGCGCCCTAATCTAACGCCGCCCGGGTCCCGCGTCCCGCGTCCCGAAGTGCTCACTTTTCAGCCGAGCGAGTCTCGCCTTCAGGCTGGCCTCACGGCGGGGATCATGTACAAGGCGCAGCAGCCGGCTGAGTTCGCTGATGGCAGGTCCGAGGTCATGCAGGTGATGTTCCTGCACATCCACCAGTGCCAGCCCGACGTTCAGTTCGTCCACCGGCGTGAGTCCGCCTGCCATCAGGTCGCGCAGGGCCAGGGCGGCAGCGGCCGGCTGTCCCATCGGTCCCGCGAGAATCTTCGCGCGCCACAGCGTCGCTTCCACCCGCTCGGCCGGGTCACGGGCGCGCTCCAGCAGCGCCTCCGCCGCGCCCGCATATTGATCGCGGATGAGCATTGCCTCGATGTCGGAGTACCCGGCGCCGTAGCCGACAAGGGCGTACGTGAGCGCCGACAACCCGAACG
>CBINCZ010000316.1:0-3710 GCA_966249295.1 uncultured Gemmatimonadales bacterium | reverse complement strand
CTTTTTCCCGATCACGCCCACCACCCGCTCTTTGCGGCCCAGGATGAGCACCCGCTGGCCCACGAACACCTGACTGTCCCAGCCACCGATGGTGTCGAAGCTCAGGAAGCCCTGCTCATCCACGTACGAGATCATGATGCCGATCTCGTCCATGTGGCCGGCCAGCACCACGTGCTGCTTCTCCCCGCCCTTGAGCGTTGCCCAGGAGTTGCCGGTCGCATCCGCGCCAACTTCGGCGCCCAGCTTGCCGGCTTCGTCCCGCCAGCGCCTGGCAGGCAGGCGCTCGAAGGCGGAGGGGCCGGGCAGGTCCAGCAGTTCCTTGAGAAAGGCGAGCGACTCAGGGCGCACGGGAGGCCATCACTTTCTTGACTCGGGCCCGGAGCTCCTTCATGAGCTCCTGGCCGGTTTCGGTGGATGTCGCCGCCCACTCGGTGTGACGAAACGTCCGGGGGGACGACGCTTCTCGGATTTCCCGGAGCCAGGGTTCAGCCCGGGCGAACAGCAACAGCCCTTCCACGTTGTTCTCGATCAGGTAGCCGGGATGGACGATCCCGTGCCGGGCCATGCCGAAGACCATCTCCCAGTAGGTGGTGGTTTGCCGCCAGGCCGAATTGGAGGGATGAGTACGCGGGATCAGCGCACACGCCTCTTCAGCGTTCCTCGGCCAGTACTCACGGTACATCGTTTCGCGCGCCTCGCGCATTCGCGCCTCGCGCCGCAATTCATAGAGTTTCAACACCAGCTCGGCGTCGTGATGATCGGGGAGATCCTTCAGCAAGGTCATGGGGCACTCCGCGCCGAGTCGGCAAGCCGACCTGGCGACAGCAGGATGAACATCAGGAGGCCGAGGCCGACCCAGACCAGGGCCATCCAGTCGTGCGAGAGGAACACGGTCACGCATGCCACCAGGCAGGAAGCCTCGACCAGCGCCCAGCTCATGATGGCGCCCGGCATGGCTCGCGGCCACCAACGGTCGTCGGTCTCACCAGGACGGCGGGCCGGCAGCCGGCGGCGCAGCAGGTGAGCGCCGAGAAAACCGAGGACGGCGACGAAGGGAAGGATGGTCCGGAGGACGGACGATGGCGCTGGAATTTCGCCCGGCGCAAACCAGGCGACAACAGCGAAAAGGGTCACTCCCGACATGAGTGCCAGATGGATGAGCCGGGCGGTCCGGGCCGGCGGCAACTGGCTGGTAGAGCCATTCTGGTGCATAATGGAAGGGCAAGGGTTGTCGCAAAGTAGGCCGGTGAGGCCGGGGCGTCCAGCGTCGCAACACGGGCGTGACGGCGCTCACTGTTCGCGTTTCGTTCTGGCGCTACCCTTGAACAGCAGGACAGTTCACCGAGGCATCCGGGCGCCCGGGCGCCCGTTTCAATTCTGTTCCGCGGAGGAATCCAATGCTTTGGACCATCTTCGTCATTCTGCTCATCCTGTGGCTGATCGGCGTGGTCACGGCGAACACGTTTGGCGGCTTTATTCATATCCTGCTTGTCATTGCCATCGTGATCGTGCTGATCCGCGTTATCTCCGGACGCCGGCCACTCTGACCCCTGTCCGCCTCGCGGAGGCCACATGAAGGTCGCCACACTGGTGGGAATCCTGCTCCTGATCCTCGGCATCATCGGGTTTGTCGCCGGCGGATTCTCATTCACCAGGAACGAGACGGTGATTGATGCTGGTCCCATAGAGGTCACCGGCAAGTCGAGGGAGCATGTGCCGCTGTCACCCATTCTCAGCGGGCTGGCGGTGGTCGGCGGCATCGTGCTGATAGTGGCGGGAGCGAAAGGCAGGGCGTAGGGCATAAGGCATAGGGCGTAGGAGGTCGCGAGTCTCGCGCCGCCTACGCCCTTTTTCTTACCCCTCAAGCCCTACGCCGTACGCCTTACTGAGAATTCTCCCCCCCATACTGCGCATCCTCGCTCGCGATATCGCCCGCGCTCGGCACGATTACCCCGTCGCCGCCCAGGGTGCGGAACAGCTCCCATTGCTGCTGCCGGGCCACCCACGGCTTGGGTCCATTGTACATGAGCGAGATGAGCAGGACGCCCTCGGGACGTCCCAGATACCCGGTGACCGTCGCCACATCCTTGAGCGTCCCGGTCTTGGCTCGGACCACACCCTGGTCGGGGAAACCGGCCTTGAGCCGCTTGAGCGTGCCGGTGCCGTTGGCCGGAAGCAGCTGGGCGAAGTCACGCCCACTCTGGGTGAGTGGGAACTTCGCGAGGTATTCGACGAACGTGGCTGGCGACACCCGGTCCTGTCCCGAAAGGCCGCTTCCATCGACCAGCGAGACCTTGGCGTCCGACCCGACAATGCTCCGGATGTGATCTTCCAACGCCTTGGGTGCCTGCGGTCCCCGGCCCGCAGCCCACTGCAGGAGCAGCTCGGCGCCGATATTCAGGCTTCGGCGGTTCACTTCGCTTGCCACTGAGTCGAGGGTAGGCGAGGTAACCTCGGCGAGTACCCGCTCATCCTGGCTGGTCTGGGGGGAAGGGAGCCCTTTCTCCTGCCAATCAATGCCAGCCCGATCAAGGGCCGCGGCCCAGACAGCATGCAGCACAGCGATAGGCTTGTGCGCGGTCACGGCGTAGGTGCGCGACCCCGCGCGCGAACCGATCGTCCCGCTGAGCAGCCAGGAGCCGTCCGCCTGGGCGGACAGGCGCAGCCGATTCCGGCGGCCTGCCACGGTCTTGGCCGAGATGCGAAGCAAGGAGCCGACACCGAGTGGCTCTGCGCTCATGAGCCGCACATGCTGCCCGGTCTTGCTGCCGGGACGGACCACAAAGGTGACGACGTTTTCGTTCAGGGTCAGGGGTCCGACCAATGGCGCGAAAAGATGACCGCGATGCCGTGAGGGCCACACATCGGGCCAGACGGCGTTGGCAGCGCCGGTCGAGCTCCGGACGTCGAGCGGCCCGCTCAGCCGGCGGATCCCCATGCGGCGAAGCTGCGACGCAAGGTCGAAGAGCGATGGCCCGGCCGCGCTCCCGCGCTCCAGTGTCACGTCGCCGTTGAGCTCGAGCGCCCAGTCGCCAATCCACGCGCCCGTAGTGGAGTCGATGTAACCCTCGCCCACCACGCGCGTTGGGCGCCGGGCGTCGCCGCCGAGAATGGTGCGGGCGAAACCGGTCGTGAAGACCTTGACGGTGGAAGCAGGGGTCAGTTCATCGTCGGCGTTGTTGCTCCAGATGATCCGCCCTGAGCGATCGGCAATGGCGATGCCCCAGTGGCCCGGTGCAAGTGTTGAGGCGGATTCCCACCATGTCGCGATGTTCTGCCGGACGTCCGAAAAAGGTTCTGGGGCCAGCTGCGCTGGCAGTGCCCGGCCGACAAGACCAAGAGCCCCGGCAAGCAGGACGCTCGTCCGGAGGCGGTAAGTCGTTGTCACGACAGCGGAAACCTTATCAAGCACGATGCAAACGAGCCTCCCAGCTGCGGAGTGAGTCCGCCAGCGGTTCCATGAATTTGGAGGGTGGTGGGGGAACCGGCCAATACGGAGTGCAAACACCGCACCACTCGAAAATGACAAGGCGGCGCCGTAAACTCAACTGGCATAACGACGTTGCAGGACTGGACCTGCGGCAGCGCCACGACAGGGGCGCTGAGCGCTCAGCGCTAAGCGCTTAGCGCCCTACTTCAGCATCCCCTTCGCTATCGTCTGCAGCTGCATGTTGCTGTTGCCTTCGTAGATCGTCCCGATCTTGGCGTCC
>CBINCZ010000315.1:0-3723 GCA_966249295.1 uncultured Gemmatimonadales bacterium | reverse complement strand
GCCTCTTTTTTGCGTCGTTGGTCTTATGTGGTGGGGGGGGGTACATCACCACCACCCACGACCCACGACCCATGACTCATGACGCATGACGCATGACGCATGACGCATGACTCTCGACCCGTGACTCGCAACCCGAGACTCCTCACCCTCCTCCTGCTCCTCACCGCGGCCGCGCCGGCAGGGCCGCCGTCGCTGGCGGTCTACCACGACGGCAACTGGCACACCTGGTGGCGCGGGGAGGATGCGCCTGCTCGATGGGATGCGGGGTTGCCGCTGGTGATGCAGGCCGTGCAGTGGGACGATTCCACTGACGGACTCGCGCTCGGCTCGCTGCGCCTCTCGGCCGCTGGCGAGGGATGGCGCACTCGGGCCATCATCGTCAGGGTCGACCCGTCGCGTATCCGGCTCACGCTTGCCCGCCCGGGCACCCGCCTGGGTGCTCCCTACAGCTGGACAATAGATTCGGCGCCGTCATCAGCCACGCTCGCGCTCAATGCCGGACAATTCACTGACGACGGCGCGTGGGGATGGCTGGTGCGCAACGGGCAGGAGCTCCAGCCGCCTGGTCACGGCCCGCTCGCGCCCGCCGACATGCTCGATACCGCCGGCCGGCTCAGCATCGTGCCGCCCGACAGCATCGCTGCACTGCGCGGCTCAACACGCGTGATGACTGCGTTTCAGTCCTACCCCGCCCTGCTCCAGGGCGAGGGAGATGTGCCGGCGGCGTTGCTGCAGGACACGCCTCATCTCGACCGCACCCACCGTGATGCCCGACTCGCCATCGGCGAGCTGCGCGATGGTCAGGTCATCATCGTGCTGACTCGCTTCGACGCGCTGGGTGGCGCCCTGGATGGCCTCCCCTTTGGGCTCACCACTCCCGAGATGGCTGCGATCCTCGGGGCCCTCGGCGCCCGCCGCGCCGTCTCCCTCGACGGCGGCGTTTCCGGCCAGCTGCTGGTCCGGCTGCACGGCGTCGAGTATCGGTGGGCAGGATGGAGGAAGGTGCCACTCGGGATGGTCGGGATGGGGAGGTAGGATGGGCAGGATGGGCAGGATGGGCAGGATGGGCAGGATGGGCAGGCCGAAGCTAGCCCGGCATCACCTGCCCATCTCGCCCATCTCGCCCATCCTGCCCATCTACTTGCCCGCCCATCTTGCCTCACATACCCTACCCCCCTATACTAAACCCATGACCACGATCGACCTCGCCGTCCTCCTCGCCGGGCTTACCGCCATCCTCTGGGTGAACTGGTACTTCTTCATCGCGCCGAGGCGCGGGGCTGCCGATACGACAACCAGCGCTGGCAGGCAGGAAGCCGTGATCGTCGTGCGCGGCGGTTACGAGCCTGCCACCATCCGGGTGAAGAGCGGGACACCGGTCCGGCTCATCTTCGATCGGCAGGAGACCAGCAGCTGCTCGGAAGAGATCGTGTTTCCCGACTTCAACATCCGCCGCTACCTGCCGGCATTCGAGCGCACCAGCGTGGACCTCCCCGCGCCGGCTCCCGGTGAGCATCCGTTCATGTGCGGCATGAGCATGCTGCACGGCCGCCTGATCGCGGAATAGCACCATGACTACCGCAGCCAGGACAAGGATCGAGTTTCCGGTGACCGGCATGCATTGCGCCGCCTGCCAGGCCCGGGTGCAGCGTGCGCTGGAGAAGGCGCCCGGCGTGAACAGCGCCGCCGTGAACCTGATGACCGGCAGCGCGATGGTTGACTTCGATCCCTCGGCCACGAGCCCCGAGGCGCTCCTCGACACGGTCCGCGACACCGGTTATGGCGCCGAGCTGCCCGATCCCTCCCGCTCGGCGCAGGAGGAGCAGGAAGCGCGCGATGCCGCGCGAGAGGCGGAATTCCACGACCTCAGGCGCAAGGCCATCGTGTCGCTCATCGCCGGCGCTGTCGCCATGCTCATCTCGATGCCGGTGATGGCCCGCCACGCGGGCGCGTCACCCGATCCCTTCATGAACTGGGTCATGCGGCACGTGAGCCCCGCCCTCGAGGCCGCATTGCCCTGGCTCTACGCCGCGCCGGCGGCGCTGCTGCTCGGGATCCTGCTCGCCCTGACGCTCGGCACCATGCTCTGGGCCGGCAGGCATTTTTATGTCGGCGCCTGGAATTCATTCCGCCATCACTCGGCGGACATGAACACGCTCATCGCCGTGGGGACCGGCGCCGCGTTTGTCTATTCCGTCGTGGCCACCTTCGCACCAGGGCTGTTTACCAGCCACGGCCTCTCACCCGATGTCTACTACGAGGCGGTGATCATCATCATCGCGCTCATCCTGGTGGGCAATGCGCTCGAGGCACGCGCCAAGCACCAGACCGCCTCGGCGCTGCGCGCGCTCGCGCGGCTGCAACCCGGCTCGGCGCGAGTCATTCGGGAGGAGCGGGAACTGGACATCCCGATCGGCGACGTCACCCATGACGACATCGTCGTGGTGCGTCCCGGCGAACGGATCCCTGTGGATGGCATGGTGACGTCGGGCAACAGCGCGGTGGACGAAAGCATGCTCACCGGCGAATCGATGCCGGTCGAGAAGGCCCCCGGCGACACGGTCATTGGGGGCACGGTCAATCGCACTGGCAGCTTCCGCCTGCGCGCGACGACACTCGGACGAGACAGCGTGCTCGCCCGCATCGTCACGCTGATGCGCGAAGCGCAAGGCTCCCGTGCCCCGATCCAGCGCCTGGCCGACCGGATCAGTGCCGTGTTCGTTCCGGTCGTGATCTCGATCGCCATCGCCACGTTCGTCACCTGGTTCATCACGACGGGCGAGGGCGGCGTGGTGCGGGCCTTTGCCGCCGCCGTGGCGGTGCTGATCATCGCCTGTCCCTGCGCCATGGGCCTGGCGGTGCCGACCGCCGTGATGGTGGCGACGGGACGCGGCGCCGAGCGAGGCGTGCTGATCAAGGGCGGCGAGGCGCTGGAACGCGCGGGCGACGTGGACACGGTGGTGCTGGACAAGACCGGCACCATCACGGAAGGGCGTCCGGCGGTGACGGACATTGTTACGGCAGAGGGCGTGGACGAGCGCGAGCTGCTGCGCCTCGCCGCGTCGCTCGAGCGAGTCTCGGAGCACCCGCTTGCCGATGCCATTGTTACCGAGGCCCAGGCGCGCGACATCGCGCTCGACGAGGTCTCGGGTTTCGAATCGGTCACCGGGAAGGGAGTGAGAGGAAAAATCGGTGGGCACGATGTGCTGATCGGCACAGAAGCGCTGCTGCGCGAGCATGGCGTTTCGCTCTCGGCCCTCAGCCCTCAGCGCTCAGCGTTCAGCGCTGCCAGCCGCACCGTCGTCCTCATCGCCACTGACGGCCGCCCCGCCGGTCTCCTCGCCATCGCTGATCCGATCAAGGAGACGTCGCGCGCGGCCGTGACGGAGCTTCGCAAGCTGGGGCTCGACCTCGTGCTCCTCACCGGTGACAACGAGCAGACAGGACAGGCCATCGCGAACGAGGTCGGCATCAGACGGGTCGTGGCCAACGTCCTGCCGGACGGCAAGGTCGCCGAGGTGAAGCGGCTGCAGGCCGAAGGGCATGTGGTCGCCATGGCAGGTGACGGCATCAACGACGCGCCCGCGCTGGCACAAGCCGATATCGGCATTGCCATGGGCACCGGAACCGACATCGCCATGGACGCGGGCGACGTCACGCTCATGCGGGGCGACCTCACCGGCGTGGCCGATGCCATCCGGCTCTCCCGTCGCACCATGCGCA
>CBINCZ010000314.1:0-3725 GCA_966249295.1 uncultured Gemmatimonadales bacterium | reverse complement strand
GGCGATGGTGGCGGGGTTGCGTGGGTCATCCTCGGGGATGCCGGCCTCCACCTTGCCCACGAGGTCGGCGCCCACGTCGGCGGCCTTGGTGTAGATGCCGCCACCGACACGTGCGAAGAGCGCGATGCTCGATGCGCCCATGGCGAAGCCGCTGATCACTTCACTGAAGTACTTGAACTCGGCGTCACCCATCACGCCGGGTGCAGCCCACTTGAGCAGGTAGCTGGCCACCAGTCCGATGCCGAGGAGGCCCAGCGAGGCGACGGCGAGCCCCATGACAGCGCCGCCGCTGAAGGCGACACCCAGCGCGCGGGCCTGGCCGCTCTCGCGAGCCGCTTCCGAGGTCCGCACGTTGGCCTTGGTGGCGGCCTTCATGCCGAACAGGCCTGCCGCGATGGAGCAGCCGCCACCCAGCACGTAGGCGAAGCCGGTCTTGATGTCCACGACCCACGCCAGCAGGGCGGCGACGACAAGAATGAACGGCAGCAGGACGGTATACTCCCGCCGCAGGAAGGCCATGGCGCCGGACTCGATCAGTCCCGCGAGGTCCTGCATGGCCGGGCTGCCGGCCGAGTGCCGCTTGAGGCTCAGGTACACGATCACTGCGATGACAAGGCCGACACCGCCAGCGACGACGGCGATGGGTGCGAACTGGGTCACTGCTCCTCCGCTCAATGATTGAATCGGCTCATCGCGCGCTCGATGCCTTCTTCCACCCAGCATGCGACGGCTTCCACCATCGGGTCCAGCAAGGCCTCCAGAACTGCATTTTCTTCGCGATCAAACTCCGCCAGGACAAAATCGGCCAAGTCATCCACGTCGGCCGGCCGGGGGCCGATCCCGATCCGGAGCCGGGCATAGTCCTGCCGGCGAAGCACCGCCTCGATGCTGCGGAGCCCATTGTGCCCGCCGTCGGAGCCCGCGCCCCGGAGGCGGAATCGTCCCAGGGCGATGGCGACATCGTCCACGAGGACCAGCAGATCTTGGCTGGGATCGAAGGCGGGATCGGCGAGCAGCGGCGCCAGCGCGGCGCCGCTGCGATTCATGAACGTCTGCGGCTTGAGCAGCCGGACGTCCTGCCCGGCCACCTGGGCCCTGGCCTCGCGGCTGCGATCACCGCGGCGGAAGGGCCCGGCCCGCCACTGCTCGGCCAGCCGGTCGACCAGCCGGAACCCGGCGTTGTGCCGGGTGCCGGCATATTCCGGGCCCGGATTGCCGAGGCCCATAATGGTCCGCAGGGCTTACGCTTCCTCTTCTTCTTCGCCCTCTTCAGCCTTCGGCTTCCGGATGAGCTCGGGTTCCGCCTCCGGCGCGGCTTCGGTGGCCACCGGCGCTGCCTCCTCCGTCCTCGGCGCCACGACCGTCGCGACCGGCTGGTCGGGATCGTCCAGGATCTCACCCCGCTCGAGCTTGAGGTCGCGCACGAAGATGGAGTGGCCGATGGTGAGCGAGGTCACGTCCACGTCGATGCTGTCGGGCAGGTCGGCAGGGAAGACCTCGATCTCGAGCTCGCGCCGCACGTGGTCGAGGATGCCGCCGAAGTTGCGCACGCCGTCGGGAATACCCTTGAGGTGCACCGGCACGCTCACGGTGATTTTCTCGTCCGCATGCACCTCGTACAGGTCCACGTGCAGGATGGCGCTCGACCGGACCGGGTCACGCTGGACCTCACGGATGAGCGCGCGCACGGGGGCGCGGTCGTCCACGGTCACTTCGAGCATGGTGGCCGCGGTGGCGCCTTGCAGGGCGCGCCCGAGCACGGCGCCATCGAGCAGCAGGGCTTCGGGCTCACGCCCGTGCCCGTAAATCACGCCGGGAACCTTCCCCTCGCGCCGGGCGGTGCGGGCCGCGCCCTTGCCGGTTGTCGTGCGGCTTCCCGCCGCGAGCTTCACCTGGTTTGCCATGTCTGGTTTTCCTTCGTGTCATCGGCGCGGAGGCGCGCCCGTCATTCGAACAGCGAACTGACCGATTGGTCGCTGTGCGTGTAGCCAATGGCCTTCGACAGCAAGCCGGCAATGGACAGCACCCGCAGCCGGTCGAACCGGCGCCCGGCCGGGATATCGATCGTGTTGGTGACCACCACTTCCTTGACCGGGGATGCTTCCAGCCGCTCGACCGCCGGGCCCGAGAGCAGGCCATGGGTGGCGCAGCAGTACACATCCTCGGCGCCGAGCCGCTTCAGCGCGTTGACCGCCTCCGCCATGGTCCCGGCGGTGTCGATCATGTCGTCCGGGATGATGCAGTCCCGGCCCCGGACTTCACCCACCACATTGAGCACCTCGGCGACGTTGGCCGACGGCCGCCGCTTGTCGATGATGGCGAGCGAGGCATTGAGCCGCTTGGCGAAGCCCCGGGCCATCTTGGCGCTGCCCACGTCGGGCGCGACGATCACGAGATCGCGCAGCTGCTTCTGCCGGTAGTGGTTGACCAGCACCGGCGCCGCATACAGGTGGTCCACCGGCAGGTCGAAAAACCCCTGCAGCTGGTGCTGGTGGAAATCCATGGCCAGCACCCGGTCGGCGCCGGCCATGGAGACCATGTTGGCCATCAGCTTGGCGCTGATCGCGACCCGCGGCTGGTCCTTGCGGTCCTGCCGCGCGTAGCCGAAGTATGGAATGACCGCCGTGATGCGCGCGGCACTGGCCCGCCGGGCCGCGTCCATCAACAGCAGCAGCTCCATCATGTTTTCGGCCGGCGGATTGGTGGACTGGATGATGTACACATCCCGTCCCCGCACGTTCTCGTCGATCTTGACGAAGATCTCGCCATCGGCAAAACGCCGGATGGTGATGGCGCAGAGTGGCTGGCCGAGGTGTGCTGCCACCTCCTCCGCCAGGGGCCGGTTGGCCGTCCCGCTCATCAGGAGCATCTGGCTCCGCGACATCGAGAGGTCCGTCATGGTTATAGCCTTCCAAAATAGCGGGCGGTGGGCGCCGAGGTCAACTCGCGCCCCCACGGGGGGTTGCGCAGTCCGGGTCCGGGTGTGCGGTGCATCACGGAACGCCGTCACCTCTTCTGATAGACTGGGGACCATCTCTGGCAAGGCGGGCGGCACCGGTGCAATCCGTTGCGGCCCCTGACGCGCGGCCCTCTCGATGATAAGATTTGAGGTGGGCACTCCACTCCTTCTCGCGAGGTAGCACCGATGCGCCAGTCCCTGGGGTTCACGGCGATGGTAGCCGCTGTAGTGACCTTGGCAGTCGCAGCATGCGACAACGGGCCCAAGAACCCGGTCGTCACGGGGCTTTGCAATGAGGTCGGGTCCACGACGGACTGTCCGGAGGTTCCAGGCACCGTGACCGAGGCGTTCTTCACCATCACGCTGACGTCCACCAGCTGCACCGCAAAGGGCACGCGGATCCGGGTGACTGAGCCGGTCAGCAAGAGCCTGACCGACGACGGCTGTTACGACACGACCGGGAAGACCTGGACCGTGGGCAGTGCATCCTCGGGATATCCGGCGGGCACCCAGCTCAACTTCTCGATCACGTCGGACGAGACCAAGTCGCCTCCGTCCTTCCAGCTGGAGGGCGACTATCCCAACTGGACGATCAAGTTCGAGGACGGCGGCGACCATGACTTCAACGACGTGGTGCTGGCAGTCCACGTGACGGAAATCGACTAGAACCGAGGGTCGAGGGTCGCGAGTCGAGCGGGTTGCAGTCCGCGACCCGCGCCCCACGGCCCCATTGGCCCAGGGGGAGTCGAACCCCCCTTCTCGGATC
>CBINCZ010000313.1:0-3744 GCA_966249295.1 uncultured Gemmatimonadales bacterium | reverse complement strand
GGTTCTGGGTCGGCTTGGTGGCAACGACCTGGATTTTTCCCGGCCGCCCTTCCTCGTGGTAGCGAAGGGCGTCAGCTCGGCGGTCGGGTGATGGCGGCGGGTTCAGGGCATCCTCATGGTTCGATGGTCACATTCATGGGCCAGTGATACATGACCTGCACGGTATTGCGGTCCCGGTCACTCGGCTGCGGGACGGTCGGGTTGGCGAACATGATGTCCAGCGGGTTGCTCGAGTGTCGCAGGATGCCGAGCGCGTGCCCCAGCTCATGAATGGCCACGATATTGAAGCAGGCCTGCGTCTCCGGGAGGTCGGCGAGGAAGCGCGGCGCGATGTAGATGTGTACCGGCGGCGTCAGGATCCTGGTCTCCGGATCGAGCAGGATATCGGTAGCTGCCTGGCAGGCGTCGGCGCTCCCGAAGAGGACGCCGCCTTCACCGGGCGGGAAGCCGATCGTCGCGATCACGTCGGCATCCGCCGAGTCCTGGACCCGCTCACCGGTGAACTCGTGGTACAGGAACTGGCGCTGCCAGACCGCGATGGCGGAATCCACGTGCAGCGGGAGGTTGAGCGTATCCTTGGCCCAGAACTTCAGCGGCATCCGCCCTTCGGGCCAGTGGAACGAGATGGTGTCGCCCGGGCCGAGGATCTGGCGGAATTCGTAGAGGTCGCCGCGCGTGGGCGAGCCGATATCGGCGCAGGCCGCGAGCAGCAGCACGCCGACGGCGGCTGCACAGATTGCATGCGCTCTCATCGCGACCCCCGCGTGACACCGATGGAAAGGGAGATGCGATTCACGCCCTGCTCCAGCCCGAACCCCTGGGCGCGCAGCTCGTCGGTGACAAACCGGTGATAGTCATAGCGGAGGGAAATGACTGGATTCCAGGTGCGGCCCTCGGCCAGCTGGTAATCGAAGCCGGCACCGAACAGGGCGCGGGTGGTGCCGCCCTGTGCAAAGATGCCGGCGTCGTCAGGACCGCTGTAATGGAGGAGGCCGAGGCCGGCGCGCCACCGGACCGACCGGACGAGGTCACCGCTCATGTTGAGCAGTGCTCCCAAGGTCCAGATCCGGCCCTGGTCGATTTCGGAGCCGGCGATGCTGGGAGTCCTTGTCGTCAGCGAAGCCGTGCCGGCGGACGCCTCAAGGCCCAGCGCGTACCGGGGACTCAGCGCAAAATCGACCCCGGCAAAGAGCGTCGGGGCGAGGCCGGGTCGAGTCGTGACCGGGGCAGTGAATACATCGCGCACGATATCGGATGACCAGGCCACGCCACCGCGCACGTAGTACGTGGCCTGGGCCTGGGCGGGCGCGACAGCGGTTGCCACCAGCAGCAGCGCCAGGGAATAGGGTCGTCGCATGGGAGGAAGATGCGCTCGCCGGGTAAAGGTGGTCAACGCGCAGGCCTGGCATAGCGCCGCAGCCGCTGGAGGGTGCGACGGTCATTGGTGACCATGTCGTCCCCCTTGGGAGTCTCGAGAATCTTGGGGATGCGCGCGAATCGCGGATCTCGCATGATGCGCCGGAATGGCTCCGGTCCCAGCGAGCCCTCGCCGATCAGCTCGTGCCGGTCCCGCCGGGAGCCGAACGGGGTCTTGGAATCATTCAGGTGCAGGCAGGCCAGGTGCTCCAGCCCGATCACCCGGTCCCACTCGGCCCACACGTCGTCGTACCCGCCCGCCAGGTCGTAGCCCGCCGAGTAGAGGTGGCAGGTGTCGGCGCAGTAGGCAATCCGGCCCTGGAACTCCACCGGCAGCAGGTCGCGGATGCGGGCCAGCTCCTCGAAGCTCCGCCCGAGCGCGGTCCCGGTCCCGGCCGTAGTTTCGAGGTAGATGCGGACCTGCCCGGGGACCCGTTCGAGTGCCTGGCGGATGGCGTCGGCGTTGCGTTCGAGCCCACGGTCGCGGTCGTCGATGTAATTTCCCGGGTGGGAGACGACGCCGGGGATGCCCAGCAGCTCGCAGCGCTCGAGTTCCCGGGTGAACGATTCGATGGAACGGTCTCGCAGCACCGGATCAGGTGAGGCGAGATTGATCAGATAGGAATCATGCGAGACGACGGACGCCAGCGACTCGGCCTCGAGCGCGGCGTGGAAGGCATCGCGGATGCCGGCGTCGAGCGACGGTTCCCGCCATTGATTGGGGGTCTTGGTGAAGAGCTGGATGGCCGTGGCGCCAATGGCCGTGGCGCGCGGGGGCGTCGTGTGCACGCCGCCCTGCGCCGATACATGGGCTCCGAGCAGGTCCTGCTTGCGGACTGATGGCATGCGGGCGTGACCGACTCCTCTTCGGGTAACGTGGACCTGTCGGTGCTCCTGGTGGGGCACGCGCCAGCCCGGCCAGCCGGGCTGGAAGTGGCACTGGCGCGCGCCGGCTTCCATGTGACGGAAGCCGACGACGTGCAGCAAGCGGCAGTCGACGGCGCCATGCCGGACGTGGCCCTCGCGACCTTGACCGATGCGGCCGAAGTGGAGTCGCTGGTCGATGCGCTGGCCTACGCCTTCGGGCCGGGCGTGCCGCTCGTTGTAACGATTCCCGACGCAGCGGACGCTGTGGTGACGGCGCTTCGCGCCGGGGCGGCCGACGCGCTCGTGTCACCAGTCAACCTGAGCGAACTTTGCCTGCGGCTCAGCCTGCGCCGGGTGCCGCGACGCGGCAGCCACGGCGTGAGCACCATGCTCGACGAGTCGCTCCAGTTTGCCGCGACTCTCGTCACGGCTCGGCGCACCGAGGACGTGCTGCAGCGCATCTGCCGCCGGGTGGCCGATGCACTCGACCTCGATCGTTGTGCCTTCATCCTGACGACCGGGGATGATGCCCGGGGCCGTGTGATCGCCGACGAGAGCCACGCCGGCATGCTGGACGTGGACCTCGACCTCGCGCGCTATCCCGAGATCGAGGAAGCCAGGCGCACCGGCGAGCCGGTCGTCATCCGCGACACCGGCACCGATCCGCGCTTCGCGTCGGTGCGTCACCACTGGCAGGTGGCCCCTCCCGCCAGCGTACCGCAGTCGCTTATCACCGTCCCGGTCAAGCTCAACGGCGATGTGGCCGGCGTCTTCCTGCTCCGCCCCCGCTCGGCGCGCCTCACGAACGCGCGCAACGGGCTGGAGTTCGTCGCCCAGCTCCACCAGGCGGGCGCCGCGATACTGGCCACGACGCGGGATCGCGCCGATTCCGAGGCCTCTGCGATCGCCACCGCAGAGGAACTCGAGGATCGCATGCGGCAGGAGGTCGAACGGTCCCGGCGCTACGCCCTCGGCTTCAGTCTCGTGCTGCTGGAGATGGACGACGCCGGCGCGGCCGGGAACACCGCGGCAGGCGACCAGGCCGAGCGTCATCATCGGCACCTGGCCGAGCTGCTCCGTGATACCTTCCGCGCGCCCGACCTTGTGGCCCGATTCGGTGGGACCGGATTCGCGCTGCTCTTGCCGGAGACTGGGGCGTCACAGGCACTGGGTGCAGTGCGGCGGCTGCGCGTGCGCCTTGGCGATGAGCCGGTCGAGGGTCAGGTGGCCGCCATCACGGCCGGGATCGCCGGCTTCCCGCATCCCTCCGCCAGCGATGCCGGCGACGTGCTGGCGCTCGCGAGTGCGGCACTCCTCCGCGCGCGGGCCCAGGCGGGGGAGCGGATCGGGGTGGCGGAGATAACGTAATGGGAGGGGCCGTGTAGGGGCGGCCCGCGGGCCGCCCCTACATGGCCCGGAATGCGTCACCTCCGCCGGAGCCAGGCCAGCGGATCCAGCGCC
>CBINCZ010000312.1:0-3751 GCA_966249295.1 uncultured Gemmatimonadales bacterium | reverse complement strand
CCGCTGGCGTACAGCACCCGCCGTCCCGTTCCGACCAGCCGAGCCGCGGCCTGCATCAACAAGGTGGACTTGCCGATCCCGGGCTCGCCGCCGATGAGGGTCATCGAGCCCGGAACCAGCCCGCCGCCCAGCACGAAGTCGAACTCGTCCAGCCCCGTCTTCCAGCGAGCCAGCGGCTGCTCGGCGACTTCGCGCAGGCGGTGCGGCGCGTCCACGGGTCCGGCAGCGCGCACGGCCACACCGCGCCGGGCGCTCCGGCGCGCCGGCGCAACCGCCACCGGTTCCTCTGCCACGGTGTTCCACTCGCCACATCCCTCGCAGCGGCCCACCCACTTGGGATGTTCCTGCCCGCACTCGGTGCAGCGATACACCGACCGTACCCGTGCCATGCTACTCCGGATCCTCGCGGGTGGAGAGATTGTCGAACCGGGTGTACTCCCGGGTGAAACGGAGGGTGATGTCGCCGGTCGGACCGTTACGGTTCTTGGACAACATGATCTCCGCCACGCCACGCTTGCTCTCGTCTTCCCGGTCATAGTACTCGGGCCGATGGATGAAGAGGACCAGGTCGGCATCCTGTTCAATGGCGCCCGAGTCACGCAGGTCGGACAGGATCGGCTTCCGCTCCCCGCCCCGCTGTTCCGACGCGCGCGACAGCTGCGAGAGCGCCAGCACCGGCACTTCGAGCTCGCGGGCCAGCGCCTTGAGCGAGCGCGAGATATCCGAAATCTCCTGCACCCGATTGTCGGAGTAATCGGGGCTCCGCATCAGCTGGAGGTAGTCCACCACGATTGCACCAATGTTGTACTCGGCCTTGAGCCGGCGGGCCTTCGACCGCATCTGCAGCAGCGTGAGTGCCGGCTGGTCGTCGATCCAGAGGGGACAGCTCTGCAGCAGTCCCGCCGCGCGGGCCAGCTGGGTGAAATCGAAGTCCCTCAGCGTACCGTGCCGCACGCGCTGGCTGTCCACCCGGGCCATGGAGGTGAGCAGCCGGTGCACCAGCGCCTCCTTGGACATTTCCAGGGAGAAGATGGCGATGCCGTGCCCTTCCAGTGCCGCATTGGCCGCCACATTGAGCACAAAGGCGGTCTTGCCCATGGACGGCCGCGCCGCCACGATCACCAGTTCCGAGGGCTGGAAGCCGCTGGTGAGGGCATCCAAGTCTACGAATCCGCTGGGAACACCGGTAATCGCTTTCCCGCTCTTCTGGAGCGTTTCGATGCGCTCCATGGTGGGCCAGAGCATCTCCTTGATGCGGGTAAAGCCCTCGGTGCCCCGCTGCTGGGAGATCTGGAAAATCCGGGACTCGGCCGAGTCGAGCAGGTCGGTGGCCACCGCCTTGGCATCGTAGGCCTCGGTCACGATGGCCGTGGCACTCTCGATCAGCCGGCGGAGAATGGCCTTGTCCTTGACGATGCGGGCGTGGAATTCGAGGTTGGCCGCCGTCGGCACGGCGTCCACCAGCTCGGCCAGGTACTCGAGCCCGCCGGCGGCGTCGAGTTCGCCCCGGCGCATGAGTTCGTCACGCAGGGTGACGTGATCGATCACGACCCGGCGTTCGGTGAGCGCCACCATGGCGCGGAAGAGCCGGCGGTGGGGTTCACGGTAGAACATCGTGTCGGTGAGCGCCTCAGTGGCGCGCAGGGCGGCGTCCTGGTCGAGCAGCATGGCGCCGAGCACTGCCTGCTCGGCTTCGTTGCTCCAGGGCGCACTGCGGCCTACATACGACTCACTGGTCGAGTAATTGTCGGGCGATACGGACGTCATCCCAGGCCGGCTTCTTCCAGTTCGGGTTGCGGAGCAGCGCCGCGGGATGGTAGGTGGCGACTACGGGGATGCTGCCGTAGTGGTGCACCTTGCCCCGGAACTGACCCAATGACTGCTTCCTCTCGAGCAGCGCCTCGGCGGCGGTGCCCCCCAGCAACAAGATCACCTTCGGCTTGATGAGCGCAAGCTGACGATGGAGGTACGGGATGCAGGAGGCCACTTCGTCGGGAAGTGGCTTGCGGTTCTGCGGCGGCCGGCACTTCACCACGTTGGTAATGAACACGTCCTTCCGCTCGAGGCCGATGGCGGCAAGGATCTTGTCCAGCAACTGTCCGGCGGCGCCCACAAAGGGCCTGCCTGTCTCGTCTTCCGTGGCACCGGGCCCCTCGCCGATCAGCATCAGCCTGGCCTTCGGGTTGCCCTCGCCCGGCACCGCGTTGATGCGCCTGGGACAGAGGTCACAGCAGAACGTGGTGCGGATCCGCTCCGCCACCTGCTCGAGGCTCAGGTCGTTCAGCCCTTCAGTGTCGAGCAGTCCCACGGGCGGCTGGACCGTGATGCCGTCCGGGGGCACATCGGGCGCGTCCTTCTGCCAGTTGGCGCGCGCGTGCACCTTGGCCGCGCGCTTGTCCTCCTCCAGCCCCGGGAAACTTGTGCGGGACATCACCACTTCCGGGCCTCCCAACTCCATCTGCTGGCGCAGATACCGCAGGCGTGCGTCAGCCAAGCCGTGCCTCGACGGCATCCAGTATCGCGTGGGCCACCTCGTGCTTGGGCGCCAGCGGAAGCTCGACCACGCTTCCGTCGCGCCCAACCAGCGTCACCCTGTTGGTCGTCACTTCGAATCCGGCCCCGGGCTCAAGCGCGTCGTTCACCACAATCAGGTCGAGCTGTTTCCCTGCAAGCTTTTCACGCGCTCGATCCAGCGCGTTGCCTGTCTCCAGCGCAAAGCCGACGATGATGGCGCCTGGCTTCCGGGATCCCACCGTGGAGGTGAGCACATCCGGCGTCGGCGCGAGCGCCAGGTGCAGATCACCTGCACCCCGCGACCTCTTGACCGGCTCCGAACTCACCGGCCGAAAATCCGCTGGCGCGGCTGCCATGACCAGCACATCGGCACCGGGCAGGGCCGCCTTCACTGCTGTCGCCAGTTCTCCGGTGGATTCCACTCGCATCAGCTCCACACCTTCGGGCGCCGTGAGCGCAGACGGGCCGCTGATGAGCAGCACGTCGGCACCTCGGGTCCAGGCGGCCGCCGCGAGCGCGAAGCCCATGCGCCCACTCGACCGGTTGGTGATCACCCGAACCGGGTCGAGCGACTCACGGGTGGGCCCCGCAGTGACGATAACACGTTTGCCGTCCAGATGACTGCGACGCCGTCGCAGCAGGCGCTCGGCGTGGGCCAGGATCGCTTCGGGCTCGCTCATTCGCCCCGGCCGATCGCTGGGGCCCTCGGCCAGGGCGCCCGTCTCGGGCCCCACGATGGCGATCCGACCGCCCAGGCGCGCCAGGTTTGTGCGTGTGGCTTCCGCGGCGAACATCTCGTCGTTCATGGCGGGCGCGAGGAGCACCGGCGCGGTCGAGGCCAGCAACAGGGTGGTGAGAAAATCGTCTGCCATGCCCTGGGCATAGCGGGCAATGAGCTGTGCCGTGGCCGGGGCGACGATAATGAGGTCCGTTGCCTGGCCAAGCCGGACATGCGAAAGCGCCCGACCCGGTTCCCAGAGGGAAGTCAGGACAGGGCGCCCCGTGAGTGCTTCGAATGTGACCGGCCGCACGAACTCCTGAGCGGCGCGGGTCATTACCACATCAACCCCGGCGCCCGCCTCGGTCAGCCGCCGGGCAAGGATGCAGCTCTTGTAGCACGCGATCCCGCCCGACACGCCCAGCACGACGCGCCGGCCGGTCCACACCGGCGTCAGGCCTCGGAGCGGCGGCGCAGGACCAGCTTGTAGTTCAGGTCGCCGTTGGCCAGGGCCTCGAG
>CBINCZ010000311.1:0-3761 GCA_966249295.1 uncultured Gemmatimonadales bacterium | reverse complement strand
CATGGCGTAGCGCCCGGTGAAGAAGTCGTGGAATGCGGCATAGGCAAACCAGGCCTCGTCGAAGTGCAGCACCTCGACACTGGTACCCAGGGCCTGCTTGATCAGCCCGGCGTGGTAACACAGCCCGTCGTAGGTGGAGTTGGTCACGACCGCCAGCTTGATGCGCTGAACACGGCCGGAGTCACGGACATCACCGTGGTTGCCGGCTTTCAGGCAGCCAGGGTCGAGTCCCACGTCGCCGGACGTTGCCGGGTCATCCGCAACGAGGTGTGGGCAACGACCAACAGCGTGGCGTCACTGCATCTCGCGGCACCGTACGTCCGAGGTCACGCCTTCATCTTCCAGAACGCCGACGTGCTCTACCCGGCGGCGCTGGTCGCGCGGTTCGTCGAGTCTTCTCGGGAAAACGCCTGCCTGATCGACCCGCTCGCTCCCTATGCCGAGAGCGAGTATCACGTGGAATTGCAGGATGGGCAGATCGTGCGGTACAGCAGGGACGTGCCGCCAACCAGGTCGGCGGGCCGAAGCGCGCAACTCGTGCGCATCGGGGCGGCGGACAATGCCGCCTTCCTCGACCGGATCGCCGAACTGGCCACCGGTGCGGGGGCGCAGGGGTTTCCCAACCTGGCGTACGATATCCTCATGGCCGGAAGCGGCCTCTGGCCGGTGTTCACCGCCGGCCTGCCATGGTGGGAAGTAGACACCGCGGAGGACTACGCCCGTTGTCGCGCAGCCTTCGAGCCCTCACCCTCGGGAGACGAACCGCTGACGCCCGGCACCTGGGCGCGCCTTCGAGGCCTCATGCGCGAACGGCGGCTACCCTGGCGGCTCGCGTGGTTGCCCACCGTCATGCGATCGGGGCTGGCAAATCCGGTCCAGGCCGCTGCCCACGTTCGCGCATACCGCCATGGTGAGCTGTCGCGCGAGGCACTCGATCTCGTCATGAACGGCCTGCCGTTCCTCCGCCTCCTGCTCGAGGAAGCGGAGGGCTGCAGTGTTACCCCCATGCTGCTCTGGGGGACCCTGCTCGGCTGCATCCGGAACGGCCAGCTCATCCGGGGCGATCACGACCTCGATCTCGGCGTCATGGCCCATGACGCCGGCAAGCTGCCGCGCTTGCGAGAGCGGATGCTGCAGCGCGGCTTCACCGTGCGGATCGAGAACAGCGAGAAGCTGTCGCTCGTCCATCCACGCCATCCTGGCCTCTACCTCGACCTCGACGTCGTGCGACCGCACCCGCGCGGATGGGTCATCATCAATGCCGACGCAGATCCGAGGCGTCGCTTCCATTATGTCTTTCCGCACGCGGTCTTCGACCAGCTTGGCCGGGCTCGGCTGGCTGGCCAGCTCGACGTAACCATCCCCGGCGATGCCGAAGGCTTCCTCACCGCAGTCTATGGAGATTGGCGCGTTCCACAGGCCAAGGTCCATTATTTATATGGGCCGAACAACGTGGAAGTCGAACTGCTGTAGCGAAACGCCAGGACTCGTGCGAGCGTCAGTCGATCGGGATCTGCGCTGCATGGATGGCGAGCCACTGATCGAACGTCTTCAATCCCGGCGCCAGCTGACGTGACCGCGCGACGTCGCGAATCTCGTTGCAGACGTCCTCGAACTCATCGTAGAACTGGAACATGTTACCGAGGTCGTCGGCGCCCGGAAATCCGGAGCTGCGAAAGGCAGCCGGCGAGATCGGGTTGAACCGCACTTCTTCGCCAAGCGCGCGCGACATCGCCGCCGCCATCTCCGAGCCAGTCAGGTGCTCTCCCGCCGCACCGATGCGCTGGCCGATCAGCTCCTTTCCTCGCTTGAGGATGCCGTGGGCCACCGCCCCGATATCATCCGAGGCGATACCCGCCATCTTCGCATCACCGATCGGCAGCGTGAGCGCCAGCACGCCGTCGGGACCGCGCTTGGGCCCCGACCCGAACTGGATGAAGTTGTCCCAGTAGAACGACGCCAGCAGGAAGGTCGTCGGGACGCCGAGGTCGGCGAAAACGTGATCCATCTCGCCCTTGGCATCAAAGTGCGGCACCTTGTACTTGCCCATCAGCGTCGGCATCCGGTTATCGGAGAGCGGCACCCAGCGGCGGGTGTCCTCCAGGGTTGACCAGATGGCGTGCTCGACGCCGGCCGCCTGAACTGCGTGCGCCAGGTTGGACGCTTCGGCTTTTTCCTTGTCGGGCGACATGTGAGCCCAATAAAACGTGACACAGTAGGCGCCATAGGCGCCATCGAAGGCGCGCTTGAGACTATCCAAATCGTAGACGTCGGCCGCAACAACTTCAGCCCCGAGGTCTGCCAGGGCCCGCGCCTTGGCCGACGTGGGGTCCCGTGTAATCGCTCGCACTCCAAACTCACTCTCCGGGTCGGCGAGGATGGCGCGCGCGAGTCCGCCGCCTTGTGCGCCCGTCGCCCCGGCGATTGCGATCAGCTTCTTCTGTGCCATGGTTCCGCTCCTTCAATCAACTAGTCTCATCACCGTCGCTACCTCGCCGAGTCCTGCCCTGGTCCGGATGCCTGATAGACAGCATCCCCGCCCAGGTAGGTGGCGACGACGTGGGTGCGGAGGATGTTCTCCGCCGGCACCGTCATGATGTCCTGGTCGAGTACGGTGAAGTCGGCCAATTTCCCTGTCGCGATCGAGCCCATGAGCGAATCCTGAAAAGCCGCATGGGCCGGCCAGATGGTCATGGACTTCAGGGCCTCCTGCCGTGTCATGCGCTGGTCAGGGTACCAGCCGCCGGTGGGGTAGCCGGTGGAATCCTGGCGCGTAATGGCCGAGTGGAACGTGATGAATGGGTTGACTTGCTCCACGGGAAAGTCGGTCCCGTTGGGGATGATCACGCCGGTCTCGAGCAGTGAGCGCCACGCATATGCCCCCTTCACCCGCTCGGGCCCGAGCCTGTCCCCCGCCCAGCGCATGTCACTGGTCTGGTGGCTGGCCTGCATGGACGGGATGACGCCGAGCGCCGCGAAGCGGGGAATGTCAGCGGGCGAGAGCACCTGGGCATGCTCGACCCTGAGCCGGGCATCACTGGTGGGCACCGCCTGGAGCGCCGCCTCGTACGCGTCGAGCGCGTTGCGGTTGCCGCGATCGCCGATGGCGTGGGTGCTCACCTGGAACCCGTGGCGCAGGGCATCCTCGGTGCGCTGCTCCAGATGCTGCTCCGACGACACCAGCAACCCGCGATTTCCCGGATCGTCGGCATACGGCGCCAGCAGCGCCGCGCCGCGCGAGCCCAGCGCACCGTCTGCATAGAGCTTGATGCCGCGGACCCACACATGGCTGTCGTACAGGGCCGTCTGCGGGCCTCGCTCGAAATAGTGCGCCAGGTCCGCGGAATCGTCCGCCACCATGACGTAGACCCTGACGGGCAGCCGCCCGTCTCGCGCCACCGCCTCGATCTGGTCAATGTTTCGGGCCGGCTCCCCCATGTCATGGATGGACACGAGCCCCCAGCGATTGACGTCGTGCGCGGCGGCAATGACGGCCGAGCGAATTTCCTCTTCAGTGGGAGCCGGCACGGCCCGGCGCACCAGCGCCATCGCGTTGTCGACGAAGACCCCCGACGGTGCACCGTTCGGCAGTCGTTCGATGCGCCCGCCCTCGGGATCCTTGACCTTCGAGGTGATTTCGGCAGCGTCCATGGCGGCGCGATTGGCCAGTACGGCGTGGCCGTCAATTCGGTCGAGCATCACCGGATGATCCGGTACGGCGCTGTCGAGCGCGGCGGACGTCGGGAAGCGCTTCCCCGGCC
>CBINCZ010000310.1:0-3812 GCA_966249295.1 uncultured Gemmatimonadales bacterium | reverse complement strand
TGCGGAGCTGGGTGCTGTAGCCGAACATCTCGGCCAGCGGCACGTCGGCCGCGACCACCTGCGCGTCGCCGCGCTGGGTCATGCCGCCCACCTTGCCCCGGCGGCTGGAGAGGTCGCCGATGACGTCGCCCAGGAAGTCGGCCGGCGTCACCACTTCCACCTCCATGACCGGCTCGAGCAGCACCGGGTTGGCCCGGCGCGCGGCTTCCTTGAGCGCCATGGAGCCGGCGATCTTGAACGCCATTTCGCTCGAGTCCACGTCGTGGTAGCTGCCGAACACGAGCGTGACCTTGACGTCCACCATCGGGTAACCCGCCAGCACGCCGTTCTCCAGCGCTTCCTTGATGCCCGCCTCGGTCGGCTTGATGAACTCACGCGGGATGACGCCGCCCACGATCTTGTCCTCGAACACGAAACCGCTGCCGGCCTCGCCCGGCTCGAGGTTGATGACGACGTGGCCGTACTGGCCCTTGCCGCCCGACTGCCGCACGAACTTGCCCTCGACCTGCTCGACCGCCTTGCGGATGGTCTCGCGGAAGGCCACCTGCGGCTTGCCCACGTTGGCCTCGACCTTGAACTCGCGCTTCATGCGGTCCACCAGGATCTCGAGGTGGAGCTCGCCCATGCCGGCGATAATGGTCTGGCCCGTCTCCGTGTCGCTGCGCACGCGGAAGGTGGGATCTTCTTCCTGCAGCTTCTGCAGCGCGGTGGCGAGCTTGTCCTGGTCCGCCTTGGACTTGGGCTCGATGGCCACGTCGATGACGGGATTCGGGAACTTCATGGCCTCGAGGATGATCGGCTTGTCCTCGTCGGACAGCGTGTCACCCGTCCGGGTTTCCTTCAGGCCGATGGCGGCGGCGATGTCGCCCGCCAGCACTTCCTCGATCTCGTCCCGCTTGTTGGCGTGCATCTGCAGCAGGCGGCCGATGCGCTCGCGCTTGTCCTTGGTGCTGTTGTAGACGTAACTGCCGCTCTTGAGCGTGCCCGAGTAGACCCGGAAGAAGGTGAGCCGGCCCACGTAGGGGTCTGTCGCCACCTTGAAGGCGAGCGCGCTGAACGGCTCGCTGTCGCCGGTATGCCGCTCGGCGATGGTGTCGTCGTGCAGGGGGAGGTGCCCCTTGATGGCGGGCACGTCCACCGGGCTCGGCAGGTAGTCGATGACCGCGTCGAGCAGCGCCTGCACGCCCTTGTTCTTGAAGGACGCGCCGCAAAGCACCGGCACGAAGGCGCCGGCGATAGTGGCCTTCCGGATGGCCTGCTGGATTTCCTCGAGCGAGAGTTCCTCGCCGCCCAGGTACTTCTCCATCAGGACGTCGTCGTGCTCCACCGCCGCCTCGATCAGCTCATGGCGGTACTGCTCCATCTGCTCGACGTACGACTCCGGCACCGGCATCTCGGTGAAGGTCTTGCCGAGGGTCTCCTCGTCGAAGACGATCTCGACACGACGGAGGACGTCGATGTGGCCGGTGAACAGCTCGCCGCTGCCGACGGGAATCTGGAGCGGGTGCGCCTGCTTGGTAAGACGGTCGCGGATCATCGTGAGGCAGCGCTCGAAATTGGCGCCGACCCGGTCCATCTTGTTGGCAAAGATGATCCGCGGCACCCCGTAGCGGTCCGCCTGCCGCCAGACCGTCTCGGTCTGCGGCTCGACGCCGGCCACGGAATCGAGCAGCGTCACTGCGCCGTCCAGGACGCGCAGCGACCGCTCCACCTCGACCGTGAAGTCCACGTGGCCCGGGGTGTCGATGATATTGATCCGGTACTGGACGCCATGCCGGGTCCAGAAACAGGTCGTCGCGGCCGACGTGATCGTGATGCCGCGCTCCTGCTCCTGCTCCATCCAGTCCATGGTCGCCGCACCCTCGTGCACCTCGCCGATCTTGTAGTTGCGGCCGGTGTAGTAGAGGATGCGCTCGGTCGTGGTCGTCTTCCCGGCATCGATGTGGGCCATGATGCCGATGTTGCGATAGCGATCGAGCGGGGTCGAGCGGGGCATTCTTCTCCAGTTCCTATCAGCGAAAAAGCGGGGCGACCGAGCCGGGACCAGGTCCCGTGGTATCGCTCCGCGCGGCATCCGGGCTTTCGCCCGCATGGTCCCGCTCCTGAAGCTCAGCGCCGAGGGCGGGATACGCGTTTGTCTTGGAAGGTGAGAGGTGGCGGGAGCACCACTGCCGCCGTCACTTCACCCGATGTCACATTGGCTTCGTGAAACGTTGGAAAGCCAGAGCCCCGAAAAGTTAACGGCCGAAGCCCCGAAGTCAAGCGGTCTTCTACTTCGCCGGACCAGCCTCGGTCCCGCCCGAACAGTCCACCAGGAACCGGACCCGGGCGGTCCCGCCGGGGTTGAGATCCACCGGGCGGGCCTCGGGGGCCTTGCACACCGATGGCAGGTTGGCCAGTTGGAGGGCCACCAGCCCGGGCTTGAGCCCGTTCATGGTCCAGACCCCCCGGTCGTCGGTCGTGGCGGTCAGGTTGTCCTGGCTGGCCACCACCCTGATGCCGCTCATGACTCCCCGCTCCTTGGACAGCACCCGGCCCGTCACGGTGCCGACCGCCGGAGCCGGAAGTTCCGGGTCATCCGATGGGCCGGTCCCGGGGTCGGCCAGATTGCTGCAGGCAACAAGCGCCAGCAGGGCGAGCGGCATGGCGAGGGTGCGCATGGGGGCTCCCGGGTTGGGGCTGAGAGCTGAGAGCTGAGAGCTGAGAGCTGAGAGCGACCCTCCAAGGTGCGACCGAAGGAGGAGACGGGCAAGAGCAGCCAGCGCGACAAAAAGGGCGGCCATTCGGCCGCCCTTCAGCTTTCAGCTCTCAGCTCTCAGCTTGCTTACCAGCGATAATGCGAGAACGCGCGGTTGGCCTCGGCCATCCGGTGCGTATCATCCTTCTTCTTGATGGTGTTGCCTTCGCCCTTGGAGGCCAGGATGAGCTCGGCGGCAAGCCGCTCCGACATGGTCTTCTCGGTGCGGGCGCGCGCGAAACCGATGAGCCAGCGCATGGCCAGCGCGGTGCGCCGCTCCGGCCGCACTTCGACCGGCACCTGGAGCGAGGCGCCACCAACACGACGGCTCTTCACTTCCACCGCCGGCTTGGCGTTGTTGACCGCCTGCTTGAAGACCGCCACGCCGGCCTGCCCGGTGCGCTCTTCGATCAGGTCCATGGCATCATAGAAGATCCGCTCGGCGGTGCTCTTCTTGCCATCATAGGTCAGGTTGCTGACGAACTTGGAGACCGTCTGGCTGTCGAACCGGGGATCCGGCGGGACGACCCGCTTGACCGCCTTGTTGCGCCGGCTCACTTGGCCGCCTTGGGCCGCTTGGCCCCGTACTTGGAACGGCTCCGGTGCCGGTCATTGACGCCAGCCGAGTCGAGCGCGCCGCGCACGATGTGATAGCGGACGCCGGGCAGGTCCTTCACGCGGCCGCCACGAATCAGCACGATCGAGTGCTCCTGCAGGTTGTGGCCTTCACCCGGGATGTACGCCGTGACCTCGAAGCCGTTAGTGAGCCGGACGCGGGCCACCTTGCGGAGCGCCGAGTTGGGCTTCTTGGGCGTGGTGGTGTAGACGCGCGTGCAGACCCCGCGCTTGAGGGGATTCCCCTTGAGCGCCGGTGACTTGTCCTTGGCCTCGGCGGGCTTGCGGCCGCGCCGGATGAGCTGATTGATGGTCGGCATATCCCTGCTTCTGTACTTGACTTGCCCCCGGCCTGTTCCGGGAGAGACCGGGAAGCTTAGCGCCCAGAGGGGGTTAGGTCAAGGTGGACGCGGGACGCGGGACGCGGGACGCGGGACGCGGGACGCGGGACGCGGGACGC
>CBINCZ010000309.1:0-3815 GCA_966249295.1 uncultured Gemmatimonadales bacterium | reverse complement strand
CATGAGTACCGTACTGGAGTTCGGTCGGGTCACGTTTGCCTATGCCGGCAGCGGTGTCAGCGCACTTGCCGACCTGAGCCTGCGCGTCGCGGATGGCGAGGGGCTCGCCCTGCTGGGCCCGAATGGTGCCGGCAAGACCACCGCTCTGCGCCTCGCCATGGCGCTGCTTCATCCCGCCAGTGGCGAAGTCCAGGTCATGGGCAAGCCGACCCGCGGCCGAACGCCGGAGGACCTCGCTGGCGACGCCGGCTTTCTCTTCCAGCAGCCGGAACACCAGCTCTTTGCCAGCAGCGTACGTGAGGATGTGGCGTTCGGCCCGCGCCAGCTGGGGCGGGAGAACATTGACGACGATGTGGGCCGCGCACTCGACCAGCTGGAACTCGGTGACGTGTCGTCGAAGCATCCTTACGACCTTCCGGCACCACGCCGACGGCTGGTGGCGCTCGCCGGGGTGCTTGCACTCCGGCCCCGGCTACTCCTGCTCGATGAGCCGACAGCAGGCCTTGACCGTCATTCCCGCGCGCTGGTGCGGCAGGCGATCGCGGCCCATCGCGCGGATGGAGGGGCCGTGGTAGCCGTGTCGCATGACGGCGAATTTGTCCTGGAAGCGCTGGACAGGGCCGTGACTCTCGAGCAGGGACGCGTGGTCGGCGATGGCACCGCGGCGGAGGCCCTGGGCCGGCTGGGTGCGCCGCCGGCTCCGGCGTGGACCCGCGTCGCGGCAGCTCTGGGTGCCCCTCCGGCGCAGTGGCGCTTCGAGCAGGCGGTGGAATTCGTCGCCATGCGTTGCCGAGCAGCGCCGGATGGGTAATCTTACGGAACTACAATGACCGAACCTGCCCAGCTCGCATTCGAACTGGCCTCCATGATCTTCCTGCTCAGGGATCGTCCCGATGCACGGGAAGACCAGGCTGCCCAGTTCAAGACCCTGTTTGCCTCCATGCTCGGCCGCGGCCTCGACGTGCGCGCCAGCGAGAGCGGCCTCACCGTGAGTGGTACCCGCCTGCAGGACACCCAGCCACTGGTCGGCGGCCTGCGCACTCACCTGCTCGATCGCGGCGTGGGCGAGCTGCGACTTGCCTCCACGGTCCGGCCGGCGCAACTGCTCGAGGTGCTCAAGGCGCTGGCGGAGCCACCCGGGCGCTATCGCTCCCTGCATGAGATGGCGATCTCCTTCGACGCGTCGGTTCGTGAAGTGCTGGTGCTCTCGCCGCCGGCGCCGGACGGGCCGGTGGAGTCGGGCGACTGGAATGCCTATGACGATGTCGCGCACGCGGTGGCCGAGCAGGCCGCCGAAGTGGTGCGCCCGTCGGTGGCGATGCGGCTGGATCTGCTGCCCGATCATCTCGATGCGATCACGCGAGATCCGTCGGCGACGGACGTGCCGGAGCGGCTGAACGAGGTGGTGCGGGCTGTGGATGATCTCGCGGCGCAGGACGAGTGGGCGGCCTTGCTCTCCGCGGCGGCGACGGTTGTACGTGGGGAGGAACGCGCCCGCAATTCGCCCAACGCACGGAGCTTCGGCATTGCAATCCGGCGCATGATGCCGAGATCAGTGGTGGAGCGGATTGCCCGGCTGGTTCCGCAGCCGGAACAGCGGGCTGATGCGCAGGTGGTGCTCCAGCGCGTCGGCGCCGATGGCACCGAGGCGCTGTTGGGCCTGCTTGCTGGTGCCGACAAGATGGAGGACCGCCGGGCGTATTACGCGGCGCTCAGGCAGATGACCGAGGGCACCGACCTGCTGGTCAACATGCTCACGCACGACGAATGGTTCGTGGTGCGCAACGTGGCCGATCTGTGCGGTGAGCTGCGGATCGAGAGCGCCGTTCCCAAGCTTGCGAAGCACGTGAACCACGGTGACGAGCGGGTGCGGAAATCGGTGGCGGCGGCACTGGCGCGGATTGCGGCGCCGGGATCGGCCGAGCCGCTCCGCAGCATGCTCAGGGACAAGTCGCCGGCGGTGCGGCTCGCAGTCGCGCAGAACCTGGACGAGCGGCTGCGCGGCCTCGCAATGTCAGTCACGGTGGCGCTCGATGACGAGAACCGGGCCGACCTGGTGCGGGAATACCTCTTGGCACTGGGACGGATGAAGTCGACGGAGGCAGTAAAAGTTCTGTCGAAAGCGGCGGAGCCGGGTGGCAAGATCTTCGGCCGGAAGCCGCTTTCCACGAGGATTGCCGCGATCGAGGCACTGGGCCTGGTGGGCACGTCGGCGGCACGCTCAGCGCTCGAGACGCTGCGGAACGATGGGGATGCGAGTGTGCGGGAGGCGGTGGAGAAGGAGCTACAGGCTGAAAGCTGAACGCGGAAGGCTGCATTGCCTGCCGTTACTCGCCAGTGCCCTGGCAGCCAGCGTCGCCTGTGCCCCCGCCTTCTACTCGGTGGATGGCGTCCCGCCGCTGCGCAATCTGGCGATCGTTCAGGGATGCCCGGTTGCTGGCATGCCGATGGAGCAGTTGCGTGCCCTGGCCGCCGTGAATGACATGCGGATGGAATTTGATCCCGCGACGTCGCGCGCCACGCTTCACCCCAGGCACGGTGACCTGGTACTTCAGGTGCACATCGCAGGCGACACGGTGGCCGACTGGCGCGCAGTCGGCGTTGCCACGTCTGCGCTGGCGAAGCCGACGGCCATATGGTATCGCGCGGACCACCGGGCGTTTCGCAAGCGCGTCCACGGTTATGTGTCGGGTCAGCACCTCGACGCCAATCGCGCCTACGCGGTGTACCGAAGCTGTGTTGTCGCGGGCACGACGCCTGCTGACCTGCAAGCGTCCTGGGGCGAGCCGGCTCGACGGGCCGTCTCAGCGGACACCATGCGTCTCATCTACGGCTATGGCGTCGAAGGCCAGCACGTGGAGTTCATGTTCGTTGCCGATTCGGTAGTAGCGATGCGCGAGAAACATTGAGACTCATCACGACACGCCGATGATGGGCGGAAATTGCAGGGGCGGCCCGCGGGCCGCCCCTGTTGAGCGGGGGAGATCGCGTGGCAAGGGGGCGGCCGCAGGCCGCCCGTACAGGGGCCTGGCGAGATCGGGATGTCAGCTTTCTGGCCGAGCCGCCGAGCCGCCGAGCCGCCGAGCCGTCTATCCGATGTAATCCATCCCATCCTCCACCCGCCGCACGAACGCCGCCAGGAGCCGCGCCGTCCGCTCCAGGTCCTCCAGCGCCACCATCTCATTGGGCGAGTGCATGTAGCGGTTGGGCACCGAGACCAGCGCCGTCGCGATGCCGGCGCCAGCATTGAAGATGGATTCGGCATCGGTTCGCGTGTCGCGTCCCGCCGCTTCCAGCGAATAGGGCATGTTCTCCGCTTCCGCCGCCGCCACCAGCATCTCGAACACCGCCTCGTTCACTGCCGCGCCGCGCGAGAGCACCGGCCCGCCACTGAGTTTGTATTCGCCGTGCTTCCGCTTGTCCATGCCAGGGCAGTCGGTCGCGTGGGTCACGTCCACCACGATGGCAACTGTCGGATTGAGCCGGGTGGCAAGCGGCCGAGCGCCGCCACCTGTGGCCGAGATTTCCTCGCGCGACGTGGCAACCGCACTCACGGTGGCAGTGGGGCGCTGCTCGGCCAGCAGCCGCAGCGCCTCCAGCACCACGAACGAGCCGATCCGGTTATCGATGCTCCGGCTCACCAGCCGACCGTTGGGGAACTCCAGTACACTCGACGCCAGCACGCCGGGGTCGCCGATGCGCACCCGCGCGAGTGCTTCCTCCCGGTCGGCAGCGCCGATGTCGATCCACAGGTCTTCAACTCGCGACACCCGCTCGCGGTCGTCCTTGTCCATGAGGTGAATAGCCTTTTTCCC
>CBINCZ010000308.1:0-3852 GCA_966249295.1 uncultured Gemmatimonadales bacterium | reverse complement strand
GCGACCCCTGCAACCCCATTGCAGTGCGCTACCGGACTGCGCTACGTCCCGTGATCGGCCGGAAAGCTAGTCGGAAGACGGGAAGACGGGAAGACGGGATGGGCAGGATGGGCAGGATGGGCAAGTCGACGCTAACCCGCCAACTCCCGCCCATCTGGCCCATCTCGTCTATCCCGCCCATCGGCCATCATCTCCCCCAGCCTCCGCAACGCCGGCGCCTTCCAGGCCGTGAGCGCCACGGTCACCAGGGTCATCGTCCCGCCCACCAGCACAGACGGAATGGTGCCGAGGAGCCGGGCCAGCAGCCCCGACTCGAACGCCCCGATCTCGTTGCTCGAGCCGATGAACACGGCATTCACCGCCGAGACCCGGCCCAGCAGCGCGTCCGGAGTGAAGATCTGGAGTAACGTGGAACGGATCACGACACTCACCGTATCCACCATTCCGCTGAGCGCAAGGAGCCCGAGCGACAGGCCGAAATTGCGGGAGAGCGCAAAGCCGATCATGGCCACGCCAAAGATCGCCACCGAGAACAGGAGCGAACGCCCCGCGCGCTGCATCGGCGGCCGATGCGCCAGCCAGAGCGACATGACCACCGCCCCGGCCGCCGGCGCCGCCCGCAGCGCTCCCAGCCCCTCCGGCCCCACGTATAGCACGTCCGAGGCAAAGATGGGAAGCAGCGCCACCGCACCGCCGAACAGCACTGAGAAGAGGTCGAGCGCCATGGCACCCAGGAGCACCGGCTGGCGCCGCAGAAATCCAATGCCTTCCGCCAGCCCCCTGAGCACCGAGTGCTGGAGCGGTGCCCGTGTCGTGGCCGGTGCCAGCACCAGCCGCATCGCAGCGAGCGCCGCCAGCATGAGGCAGACATCTACCATGTATGCCCCGGCTGGCCCGACCATCGCATAGAGCAGTCCGCCCAGTGCCGGCCCGGTCACCGCGGCAAACTGGAACGATGACGTGCGCCACGCCGACGCATTGGCGTACAGCTCCCGCGGCACCAGCTCGGCCGCGAGCGCCGTGCGCGCCGGCATCAGGAAGCTGCGCGCAATGCCGCTCACAAAGATCACGGCGTAGAATGGCCAGGCGGCATGGAAGGGATGGCGCGCGCCGCGCAAGGTGAGCAGGAGCAGCGCCAGGGCGCACGCGAACGTGAGCACCAGCGACCCGACCACGATCCGACGCCGGTCCATCCGGTCGGCGACGTGTCCGGCGAACAGCGCCACCGCGATGAACGGCAGCGCTTCCGCCAGCCCGATCAGGCCTAGCGAGAGTGGATCATGAGTGATGGCGTAAACTTGCCAGGCAACGACGACACCCCGCAGCTGCGTGGCCACGGTCATCGTCATGAGGCTGGTGATCAGCCACTTGAATGACGGGTATCGGAGCGAGGCGTAGGAGTCGTGAGGAATGGACGCGGGACTCGGGACGCGGGACGCGCACAGGACCCGAGTCTCGCGTCCCGCGTCTCGCGTCCGTCAAGAGCCAGTGGTGGGACTTGAACCCACGACCGCTCGATTACGAATCGAGTGCTCTACCGCTGAGCTACACTGGCCGAAAACGGAAAAGGGGCGTGCCGTGCCGGCCGCCCCCAGTGCCCTGGCGCGGATTCGAACCGCGACGCCTTTCGGCACTACCCCCTCAAGATAGCGTGTCTACCAGTTTCACCACCAGGGCGCGGGCCACAAAGCTAGCCAGCGCCCTGAGGGGGGTCAAGCCAAGGTGGTCACTTCACGTGGCTGGTATACGGGCTGCCGCTGATGGGCTGTCCGTTGAGGGTGATCGCGATTGTGTCGGTGCCCCTGGCCAGCGGCGTGTAGATCAGCGAGTAGGTACCGTCCCCGTGGTCTTCAGTGCGGATGCTGGCGAATCCATTCGCCCCATCCACGCTGCCGGCAACGTTGTCGCCCCCTGAGCTGAGCCTGTTGCCGAACTGATCCCGCACCTCTACCTCCATGCGGGTCGGCTTCAGCCACTTGCCGTTCGGAACCTTCGCCGTTGTCTGCTTCGCGTCACCTGAACCGGGAGTGACCGAAAGGCTGACAGGCCCGATCGTGACGACCTCGGCGCGGGCGGTGAGGGATTTCACCTCTGCCCGGGTCGAACTGAACGAGAAGGTGGCGACGCCGTCGCCCCCGGTCTTGGCGCTCACCGGCGCGATGGTATTCTGGCCACCGCTCGCGTCCAGCGTCACGGCGACACCGCCGAGCGCCCTGCCGTCCTTGTCTCGCACTGTCACCCGGACGGCACCCTGCTCTCCCGCTGCGAGACTGGCCGGTACCTCGATGCTGGAGCGGTCGCTGTTCGGCGAGCTTGCCACGCTGATGGTTCTCGATGCCACACTCTGGAGTCCGTCGCTGGCGAAGAGCAGCGTGACCTCACCGGTCGCGTCGCCGATGGCCAGGTCATTGAAGGTGGCCTTGCCGCTCCCATCGGTCATGACGGTCAGGGTGCCCGAGAGCGTTCCCGCCCCGGTGAGACTCACCGTGATCGGAACACCGCTCCTGCCGACACCGTTGCCCGACGCATCCAGCAGGCGAACCACTGGTGCCGGCGAGAGGATCGCGTCCTGCTGCACCGACGATGGCGGTTGCGTCACAATGTCCAGCTTGACCGCATCGCCAGCCGAGACCGTGATGGCTTCGGATGACACTCCCGAGGCCTCGGGCCCGGCGAAGTCCAGGGTATACGTGCCACCTGGTCCACTGATCCCGAGATTGGTGAAGACAGCCAGTCCCTGGCTATTGGTGGATGCGGTGGTGGATCCGATAAGCGTGGCACCCGATGGGCCCGAACCGATCCGCGCGCTGATGGCGAGTCCGGCCTGTGGAACTGGATTGTTGTTGCCGTCAGTCAGTTGCACCTGCGGCTGGCGGGCGAACGCCTCACCACTCTTGGCCGAAGTTGCGGGCTGCACTTCGATGCGCAGTGCGCCGGCTGATCCCACCGTTGCCGTGGAGGCGAACGTCACCTCGGCGCCGTCCTGATCCGGCAGGCGCGCCGTCGTGGTCTGCTCGCCGACCGTCGGGCCGAGCGTCCGCCGTACGCCGGTCAGGCCGTCCGAGCGGCTCACCGTGCTCGCCGAGGTCACGTTGCCGCCGCCCGTCACCGCCCAGTTCACCGTTACGCCGGCCACTGGCTGGCCGTTGCTGTCGAGCACCCGCACCACCAGCGAGTCTGCCAGCTGCGTACCGGCGATCGCCGTCTGCCCGTCACCAGAAACCTTCTCGAGCTGGCTCCCCTCGCCTGCACCAGCCATTGCGGTGAAGGACGCGGACACCGCGCTGTTACCGACCACACTCGCCACCAGCGTCTGGCCGCCCGGATTGGTTCCGAGCGCCCAGCGAACCGCCGCGCGACCATCGCCGTCGCTCTCGACCGTATCCGGCTGCACGGTACTCCCGGCGGCGCCCGAGCCGGGAATGAAAGTCACCTTGACATTGGGAACGGGACGGTCCTGCGAGTCGAGGACCCGGACTACGAGTGGATCAGCCAGCAGGGTGCCGACCGAGCCGGCCTGGCCGGTGCCGGAAACAGTAATGAGTTGCGCGGGCTCGGTGAGGTCGGGCAGCGCGAGGTTGTCGCCGCCGCAGGCGAGGCACAGCGTGCAAACGGCTGCACTGGCCGCAAGGAGAAGGGGGACTCGGGACATGGTGCTTATCACTCTACGGCGTGCCTCAGGCGCCCGATATGGCCTACGTCACAAAACGGCACCTAAAGCTGGACGATAATCGCCGCCGTCTGGTTGATGGTCACGCCATCCGCAGTCGCCTGGACAGTATAGGTGTCCGGAGCCGACGCGCTGAAACTGCCTGTGGCCTGCCCGCTGGCATCCGTGGGGCCGGCCGGTTG
>CBINCZ010000307.1:0-3912 GCA_966249295.1 uncultured Gemmatimonadales bacterium | reverse complement strand
TGTTGCGGCAGGCCAAGGCCATCGTGGTGCCCAGCCGGGCGCACGTGGCGATGTCGGTGGAGCTTCGTGGACTTGAGTCAAAAGTGGAGGTTATTCCGTTTGGCATAGACGAGACTCGGTGGGACGTGGTCCCCCCGCCGCCGCCGGGAGCGCCCCCGCGGGCACTCTTCATCGGACGGCTTGCGGCCTACAAGGGTCTGGATGTGCTGCTGCGCGCGCTGGCGCTGGTGCCCGATGTCCGGCTCGACATCGTCGGCTCGGGGCCTGAAGGTCCACGGCTCCGGACCCTGGCCCAGGCGCTGGCGGTCACCGATCGGGTGCGGTGGTTCGGGGAGTATCCGGACGAGGACCTGACGCGGCGCATGGCCGACGCGGATTTTCTCGTACTGCCCTCGGTCACGACGGAGGAGATGTTCGGCCTGGTGGTGCTGGAGGCGATGGCGGCGGGGCGGCCCGTCATCACGACGGCGGTGCCGAGCGCAGTGCGCGAAGTAAACGTCGCGGGCGAGACGGGGCTCGAGGTTCCGATCCGTGACGTGGATGCGCTGGCACACGCCTTGGCCGGGATGGCGGGTGACCCCGAGCGGCGACAGCGCATGGGCGAAGCGGGACGCTCACGGGTGCGGGAGCACTTCAGTCGGACGCTCATGGCGGAGCGTCACATTGCTCTCTACCAGCGAATCATGACCGGATGGCTGCCGTACGGGGCGGCATGACATCTGCTTGACCATCACGCCGGAGCTTTGTTTGAGACTGTGGCTCTGATATATTGGCTTGTCAGTCAACGTCTTAGGACCTCAGGAGGCCGGGGATGACGCCGAGCCCGGCGCGTCAGGACATCGCTGAACTGCAGTACGCAAGCGGGGCAGCGTCCGTCGCGGACGGTGCCACGCATTCCGAGTCAGCGCCACCTGCCTCGAATGGGAACGGCCGGCATCACGGCACCGTCACCTCCATCCCGCTCGACGCCGAGCACCTCGCGCTCCGCCTCGGGCTGCAGCGCCGCGCTTCTTCCAACATCCGCCGTCATCTCCTGCGGCACCTGCGACGGGTCTCGGTGCTGCTGGTATCCGACTTTGCGGCGATCGCCGGCCTGGACCTCCTGCTCACCAGCCTGCAGGCCAGTGGGATGGACTTTCTGGGCTCCATCTTCCGGCTGCCTATCTCCACCCCGCGCTTCGTGGTCGCCCTGTTCATCGGGCTCTATGTGGTCGGGAACTATGCCAGCGGGGACGACCGTCGAAGCGCGCGGCGCCTCCTGTACGGCGTCTCCCTCGCCACGCTGCTCGAGATCTGGACCGTGGTCTGGGCGGGCGGCGTCACCCAGGGCGTGCTGGTCCTGGTCGCGACAGCGGTCATCATCTGGACGACGCTGGTGCTGGAGCGGCTGGTGGTGGACCGGCTGGTGGATGTCTTTGCGCCGGGCCCGAAGCACGCCGCGCGCACGATCTTTGTCGGCCCGGCCGAGATGTGCCGGGAGGCGGCCGAGTATCCGGCGCTGAGGATTGCCAGCGAGTTCTGCCGATTGGGATTTCTCGACGTGCGTCATCCGGCCTCGCCCGATGCCCTTGGAAGCATCGACGATCTTGCGCGGACGCTGCATGACTTGCGGATCGAGACGGTGGTCGTGTGCGGCTACCTGTCGGACCTGCAGCTGCAGGCGCTGGTCAGCGTGGCGCTTGCGGCCGGGTGCCATATCCTGACGGTCCCGCGCGCCATCGACGTGGCCGGCGTGCACCCGACGGTCATCTGGTCGCACGGCATGCCCCTCATGGAGCTCTCGGCGCCGGCGCTGCGCGGGCAGCAGCGCCTGCTCAAGCGCGTCATCGACGTGGTGGGGGCGATCGTGGGGATCGTGCTTGCCGCGCCCTTCATGCTGCTGGCCGCCCTGGCGATCAAGCTCGACTCCTCCGGGCCGGTATTCTTCCGTCAGGAGCGGGTTGGCGTGGGAGGCCGGCGATTCAAGGTCTGGAAGTTCCGGACGATGACGCACAACGCGCCCGACACGCTGCACCGGGAATATGTAACACGCATGCTGCAGGGTGACGAGCGATCCACGGTGCATCACGATGGCAACGGCAAGACGGTCTTCAAGATGGTCGGCGATCCGCGCGTGACGCGGGTTGGAAGGTTTCTCCGCAAGTCCTCGCTGGACGAACTGCCGCAGTTCTTCAATGTGCTGTGGGGGGACATGAGCCTGGTGGGCCCGCGCCCGCCGCTGCCGTACGAATTCGAGGCGTACGATCACTGGCAGTACGATCGGATGCAGGTCCGGCCCGGCATGACCGGGCTCTGGCAGGTGTCGGGCCGCAGCAAGCTGTCCTACCGCCAGATGTGCGAGATGGATCTCGACTACGTGCGCCGGTGGAGCGTGTGGCTGGACCTTCGCATCCTGCTCCGCACCGTGCCCGTGGTGCTCCTCATGCGCGATTCCCAGTAGCGTTGTTGCGCCCATGAGCCCGTGTCCCGCTTCACGACTTGGCGGGGCCGGACCAGCCGTGTATTGTGTGCCGGGCGCCGCATCCGAGGCGAACGGCGTTCAGGAACAGCCATGGCGGCGACCGGGCAGTGCAGCAGGCCACCGGGATCAGCACACACTTGACTTGGGACGGAAATGAAGAGCTTCGGGGTAGGCGTGATCGGGTGCGGTTACTGGGGACCAAACCTCATCCGGAACTTTGCCCGGCATCCGCAGTGCCGAGTGATCGGGGTGTGCGATGCGCGCCCGGAGCGCGCCGAACGGGCGGCGCGCGAGTGGGCGGTGCCGGTTGCGACCGCTGATCCGGAAGCGCTGCTGGCGCTGCCCGGCCTGGACCTCGTGGTCGTGGCGACGCCCTCGTTCACGCACGCCGCGCTGGCAAAGCAGGCGCTCGAGGCCGGCAAGCACGTGCTGGTGATGAAGCCGCTGACGACGAGCGCCGATGACGCGCGCGAACTGATCGAGCTGGCCGCCAGCCGGGGCCTGCTGCTGGCCGTCGATCACACCTTTGTCTTCACCGGCGCGGTCCGCCACATGCGCAACCTGATCCAGAGCGGGGAAGTCGGCGAGCTGTACTACTTCGACTCGGTACGGATCAACCTGGGCCTGATCCAGACCGACGTCAACGTCCTGTGGGACCTGGCTCCGCACGACATCTCCATCATGGACTACCTGTTCCAGCAGGAGCCGACCAGCGTGGCGGCGCAGGCGGCGGGTCACGGTGGCAGCCCCACCGAGAACATTGCATACCTCACGGTCCGCTTCGGCGAGTCCCTGCTCGGCCACGTCCATGTCAACTGGCTGGCGCCCGCCAAGGTGCGGCGGACCATCGTCGGCGGCTCGCGCAAGATGATCGTGTATGACGACGTAGAGCCGAGCGAGAAGCTGAAGATTTACGACAAGGGTGTCTCGATCTCCGGGGAGCTCGGCACCGACAACGAATACCGGTTCATGATTTCGTATCGCTCGGGCGACATGCACGCGCCCCAGCTCGACACGACGGAAGCGCTCGCCGTCGAGGTGGAGAACATCGTCCAGGCCATGCTGGGCAAGCAGCCGCTTGTCTCCGATGGCGCGGCGGGCGAGCGGGTGGTGCGCATCCTCGAAGCGGCCCAGCGCTCCATCGAGCAGGACGGCATGCCGGTCTCACTCGCGTCGGTGGGTGCGTCGGAAGTGATGCCGTGATGCCGGCGGGCGGCGCGGGTGACCCGTCCTCGCTGCGCGTGGCACCCGATGTACGACTGGGGCAGGGGGTCCGGCTCTACGCCTTCGTGAACCTGTACGGCTGCACCATCGGCGACGAGACCTCCATCGGGACGTTCGTGGAAATCCAGAAGGGCGTGACCATAGGCGCGCGCTGCAAGATCAAGAGCCACACCTTCATCTGCGAAGGCGTCACGATCGAGGATGAGGTCTTCGTCGGTCACGGCGTC
>CBINCZ010000306.1:0-3929 GCA_966249295.1 uncultured Gemmatimonadales bacterium | reverse complement strand
GGAAACGTCAGGGGCGGGGCTGGCACTGCTTATCGCTGAAATGGCGGCCGTCATTGTCGCATTTTATCTGCTCTGGCGCCGCGCCAAGCCACGGGACCCGGATGGCATGTGAGCGCTGACCGCTTAGCTCTTAGCTCTTAGCTCTTGGCGATCATCCACCCGATAGCCTTCCGGAAACGACAATGACCGAGAACAAGCACACTGTCGAGCAATACATGGCAGCCTTTCGCGAAAGCGACCACGCCGCCATCCTGGCCTGCCTCACCGATGACGTGGTATGGGACATCCCGGGCATGGTCCATCTGACGGGCAAGGAGGCGTTCGACCGGGAAATCGAGAATCCGGCGTTCGTAGGAAAGCCGGACATCAAGGTGACGCTCCTGGTGGAGGAGGACGATGTCGTGGTGGCGGAAGGCACTGTCCGCGCCCAGCGGCGGGAGGGCGACGTCATGAACCTCCGATTCTGCGATGTGTTCGTCATGCGAGGCGGCAAGATCCGGCAGCTGACGTCGTACTTGATGGAGGTGAACTGACGCTGTGAGGGGCCATGACGTCGTCTGATGCGCCGCACCGTCCCGACACCGCCGGCGTCATTGCCCCGCCGCCGGTCATCTTTCTTGGCGCTCTCGTACTGGGGTTCGTCGCCCAGCGGCTGTGGCCCCTTCGCTTCCTGGCCCACAGCGTCGCCGTCCGTGCTGCCGGTGTGGTCCTGGCCCTCGGTGGGCTCGGGCTCAGCGCCTGGGTGATGCGGTCGTTCGGCCGAGCGGGCACGCCGGTGACGCCATGGAGCGAGACGCGCCGGCTGGTGGTATCGGGTCCCTATCGCTTCAGTCGCAATCCCGACTATGTGGGCCAGACCCTGCTCACTTCCGGTCTCGCCCTGCTGCTTGGTATCCCGTGGGCCCTGGTTGCGCTCCTGCCGGCGTTGCTGCTTCTTCGCTACGGCGTCATCGGGCGGGAAGAGCGGTACCTTGAACGCAGGTTCGGCGACGAGTATCGGCGCTATTGCCAGCAGGTACGCCGGTGGCTCTAGGACGTACACTTTTGCGCTCGCGTGCGTTCGTGTGAGATGACCAGGCAAGCCACATTCACCATTGTCCCTTTCCGGCCGGCACTGGCTTCGGCGTTCACCGAGCTGAACCGTGCCTGGATCGAGACGCTCTTCACGCCGGAGGAGGCCGACTGGAAGGTCCTGCGCGATCCCGAAGCCGCGATCATCCGCCCGGGCGGCCAGATCTTCTTCGCCATGGACGGCGAGCAGGCGGTCGGCACAGCCGCCGCCATTCTCGCCGCTCCGGGAATTTTCGAGCTGGCCAAGATGGCCGTGACCCCATCCCATCAGGGTCGAGGGCTCGGTGAGCAGCTGGGACGCGCAGTGATCGACCACGCCCGCGCGCAGGAAGCGACAAAGGTTTTCCTGGAGACCAACAGCAAGCTGGCGAACGCAATCCGGCTGTATGAGCGGCTCGGTTTCAGGAAGGCGCCCTTTCCGGAGCATTCGGATTATGTGAGGGCGGATGTGTATATGGAGCTGAGAGCTGAGAGCTGAGAGCTGAGAGCTGAGAGCTGAAGGCTGAAAGCTAGAGGCTGAAAGCTGAAAGCTTCCTTAAGCCTTAAGCCTTAAGCCTTAAGTCTTAAGCCCTAAGCCCCAACCCGAGGCACTCCCATGCATCGCTGGTATTCACGGCCAGTGCTCTTCGTCAGCGACCTCCCGCGGTCGCTCGATTTCTATCTCAAGAGCCTCGGCTTCCGGAAGGACTGGCACTCTGACGATGGCGAGGGCACAGTGTGCCAGGTGAGCCGGAGCGAGTGCGAGGTCATTCTCTGTCAGGATGCTGAGCGCCGGGATAAGGCTCGCCTGTTTATCGAACTCACCGCCGACGGCCTTCGTGATTTTCAGCGTGAGCTCGCCGAGCGGTCGGTCCTCCATACGACAACGTGGTGGGGCTACGATACGACGCAGGTGAATGATCCTGACGGCAACGAACTGTTCTTTCCGGTTCCGGATTGAGCCGGCAGCTGGCCTGCTGGCGGCGGACCAAAGCAGGTGGAATATTGATGATGGTGCGATCGCCGGCGCTGGCTGACCCTTACCGGAAGATTCAACGCTCATGAGTGTCTATCACATGACACCACGAGGCCGCTGGCTGACGGTCGCGACCACCGCCGTCGGCCTGATGGCCCTGACTGCAGAAGGGCATGATGCCACTCGGCGGGCGCCGGCAGACATCGCATTTGCGTCCAAGCGCGACGGCAATTGGGAGATCTATGCGATGGACGCCGCCGGGCAGCGACAGCGGCGGCTCACCCGGCGCTCCACCGAAGACCGGTTCCCGCTCTGGTCTCCCGACCGCCGGCAGATCGCCTTTGCCTCCATGGCCGGCGGCTCGTTCGCGACGGGATGGGAGCTATGGGTCATGAACGCGGACGGGACCGGCCAACGGCGCATTGCTTCACACATCGCGGCCAAGTCTACTCGCGGATGGTCCTCAGACGGGAAGCGCATCGCCTTCACCGCGACCGCGGACGACAATCTCGAGATTTTCACGGTTGAGGCGCGGTCAGGACACATCACGCGTCTCACGTCTGCGCCGGGCGACGACCGCGACCCGTCATGGTCTCCCGATGGGACGCAGCTCGCCTTCGCCTCGAGCCGCGAAGGAAGCTCGCAGGTATACGTAATGAGCGCGGACGGCCGGAACCAGCGCCGGCTCACCAGTGAGAGGGCAGGTGCACTGGCGCCACGATGGTCTCCCGATGGCAAGACGATCGCCTACACCGCTGGCAGCGAGGGCCCTCGCGACCTGTATCTGATTGCCGCCACCGGCGGCTCACCTCGGCGACTTACCACCGGCGCGAACCTCACCCGCGATGCCGCACAATGGTCGCCGGACGGTTCGCAAATCGCCTATCAGACGGCCGACGGCACGAACTACGATATCGGCATCGCACACGTTGCCACGTCCCCGCATGCGCCGTCCCTCATAGCGTCATCGCCGGCGTATGATGGGAGCTATACTTGGTCGCCCGACGGCACCCACCTCGCATTCATCTCTGGACGCGACAGCCTCGATGCTGTGTATGTAGCGGATGTGGAGGGCAGGAGAGCCACCCGCCTGACCGGCTCCGCATCGCTGACGCCGGCGTGGCGATGACCGGAGTCGCGACCCGCGACCCGCGACCGCACCCTCGACCCTCGACCCTCGACCCCTATGCCCTACGCCTCTATCAACCTCGCCCAGAAGCTGGCCCTCTTCACTGAACAGTGGCAGCCCCGGGTCATCGCCGAGATGAATGACTACCAGTTCAAGCTGTCGCGCCTGGAGGGCGACTTCATCTGGCATGACCACAAGGACACCGATGAGACCTTCCTGGTTCTGGAAGGCGATCTCCGGATTGACTTCCGCGACGGCGCGGTGCATATCGGGCCGGGGGAGCTGTTCGTCGTCCCTCGGGGTGTCGAGCACAAGCCGTACGCCGAGCACGAAGTGAAGCTCCTGCTCATCGAGCCGCGTGGTGTCGTAAGCACCGGCGATGCCGGTGGCGAGCGGACGGCGGAGAATGATGTGTGGATCTAGGGACTAGGGGCGAGGGCTTCTAGTGGAAGCACACCTGTGCAACCTAACCCTTAACCCCTAACCCCCAATCCCTAACCCCTAACCCCTAACCCCCATGCGCATCCAACTTCTCGCAATTCCGCTCGCGCTTCTCGTGGCACGGCCCCAGGCCATCCGGGCCCAGGCCCTTCCTGCTGATGTCGGGGCGGGGCGCATCGCCTGGTTTGACCTTGCTACCAATGACATCGCCAAGTCGAAGACGTTCTACACCCAGTTGTTCGGCTGGGAGTTTGCGCCGGTGGAGGGCACCGATCAGGCCGCCGAGATTGTAGCGGGCGGCACGCACATCGGGACGATCCGGGGGGCGGATGG
>CBINCZ010000305.1:0-3946 GCA_966249295.1 uncultured Gemmatimonadales bacterium | reverse complement strand
CGCGGATTCGTGTCGGAGCTGCCGGGTGCGGGCTCTGATGACGTCCCGATACGGGTCACTCACAACGACGCCAAGGCGTCGAACGTGCTGCTCGACGAGCAAGGCAAACCGGTCGCGGTCGTGGACCTCGACACCGTGATGCCGGGCTCCGCGCTCTCGGACGTGGGCGATCTGCTGCGCTCGCTGGCGAGTCCCACCGCCGAGGATGAACAGGATCTGTCGGCGGTGCGGGCGGATCCGACGCTGGTTCTGGCAGCACTGGAGGGATGGTTCTGCGGAGCCGGCGGCGCGCTGGCTGCGCGGGAGCGGGAATGCGCCGTTCTGGCCGGTTGTGTGGTCACCCTGGAGCAGGCCGTGCGATTCCTGACCGACTTCCTGCAGGGCGATACCTACTACGGCGTCTCGGATCCGGAGCAGAACCTCCGGCGGACACGCACGCAGCTTCGCCTCTTTCAATCCCTGCTGGCGCAGCGCCAGGACCTGGAGCGCGCCGCAGCCCGTCTCACGAGCCAGGTTGAGCGATGATCCGGAAAGTCTCCATCAGTGCAAGCGCATTCATGGCCATCACGGTCTGCAGCGTTCAGGCGCAGCAACCTGCCCATGGTGTGGCCCGCTGGAATCCCGATTCCTTCGGCAACCATCGCATCGTCGTGACGGTCACGGAGTCGGCGCCAGCGGTTCGCGCTCACGTGACCTGGCGCCGGCGAGATCGGCATCCCGAAGCCAGGCGGATCCTGGTCTATCCGGCCAACGCTCCTGAGCGCGTCCGGAATGTGCGGATCATCGGTGCGTCGCAGCTTGCCGGGGACATAGCCTTCCAGCCCACTGCCGGCGCAGGCGAGTACTGGGTCTACGACATGCCCTATGAGGGCACCGTCAAGTCCAATTACCCGGAGATCACTTATCCCGCGCCTGATTCCACCCCGAGCAGTGCCTGGCTCGCGGCCAATCACCTGACCGATACTGACATTTCGGCTGGCCGCTGGCACGCTCTGCCCCTCGCGACCGTCGTCCGCTTCGAAGCGGCTGACTCGATGGACCTGTTCTATCCGATGGAGGAGATTGCCTCGCCCGAGGAGGTGGCGGACCTCCGCGTCAGCGCCAAGGGTGCGCCGTTTGTCGTTTTTCCGGAAGACCGGCTCCATGCCATTCGCATGCGCCATCAGCTGCCACATCGCTGGGCGGAAGCGGGTCCGAACCATCGCGTCACGGCCACGGCCCTCCGGGGCGAGTTCCTGGCGTTCCAGCTGGGCGTGTGGGCGCTGGACTCGCTGGAGCACGTGACCGTCACGTTCAGCGACCTCGCTGGACCCAACGGGGCCCGGATCGGCCGAGGGCAATTCAGCTCCTTTAATACCCACGGCGTCAATTGGCGGGGTGCCGCGTACGACCGCGATGTGGCGGTCGCGGCCGGCGACGTCCAGCCGCTCTGGTGCGGTGTGCTGGTGCCTGATTCCGCCGTCGCCGGCGAGTATCACGGCAATGTCACGGTCACGGCGGCGGGACATCAGGTGACCTTGCCCATTCGGCTCACGGTCACCCCTGTGTTGATAGCCGACCATGGCGACGACGAACCGTGGCGGCTCTCGAGACTGCGCTGGCTTGATTCGCGCCTGGCGCTCGATACCGGACTGGTGAAGCCGTATTCGGCGGTGAGCGTGCACGGCAACAGGATCGAGATCCTCGGTCGGCGCATCACCCTGGCACCCACCGGGCTCCCGCGGCAGATCGAAAGCTTCTTCGGCTCGGCCATGACCGAGATCGGCAACGAGGCCCGACCGATGCTGGCGGCGCCGATCGCCCTCACCGTCAGCGGCGCGGACAGTGCGCCACTCGCGTGGAAGAGCACTGGCGTCCGGATGCTGCGTGAGCTGCCGGGTGCCGCCGTCTGGCAGGCCACATCGGAGGCGGGCGATCTCGCGATGCACCTGCAGGCCGAGCTCGATTTTGACGGAGCCATCGAATACGAGATCGGGCTGGTGGCGCGGCGCGAGATATCGGTAGCGGATGTGTCGCTCGACATTCCGTTTCGCAGCGACGTGGCACGCTTTCTCATGGGCATGAACCAGAAAGGCGGCCGGGCCCCGGACCGCTACGACTGGGAGTGGAACGTCAAGCGCAACCAGGACGCCGCATGGTTGGGCGACGTGAACGCCGGGCTCCAGTTCACGCTCAAGGACAACCACTACATCCGGCCGCTCAATACCAACTTCTACCAGCTACGCCCGCTGGTCATGCCGGAATCCTGGGACAACAAGGGCCAGGGCCGATGCCACTTTGCGCGGACCGGCACGCAGTACCGGGTGCGCTGCACCAGTGGCCCGCGCACATTCTCCCCAGGCGACACGGTCCGCTTCGACTTGCGGCTCCTCGTGACGCCGTTTCATGCCATCAATCCGTCGGCCCATTTGTCGACCCGATTCTTCCACGCCTACGAGGCGATCGATACCGTCAAGGCCGCCGGTGCCAACGTCATCAACGTGCACCACGCGACGGACATCAACCCGTACATCAATTACCCCTTCCTGCGGCCCGATGCCATGAAGGCCTACATCGACTCGGCACATGCCGCAGGGATGCGGGTGAAGATCTACTACACGGTTCGCGAGCTCACCAACCGTGCGCCGGAACTGTGGGCCTTGCGGAGCCTGGGCACCGATGTGCTGGCCGGCGGCCCTGGCGGTGGCCACTCCTGGCTGCAGGAGCACGTGGTCGAGAACTACATCCCGGGCTGGGTGGTGCCGGAACGTCGCGACGTGGCACTGGTCACCAGTGGCATTTCCCGCTGGCACAACCACTATGTCGAGGGACTCGACTGGCTGGCGAAGCATGTCGGGATCGACGGGCTTTACCTTGACGATGTTGCCTTCGACCGGATCACGATGCAGCGGATCCGGCGGGTGCTCGAGCGCAACCGCCCCGACCCCCTCATCGACCTGCACTCGGCCAACCAGTACAACCCCAACGATGGCTTTGCCAGCAGCGCCAACCTGTACCTGGAGCATTTCCCCTATATCGATCGTCTCTGGTTCGGCGAGTACTTCGACTATGACTCCCCGCCCGACTACTGGCTGGTGGAGATGTCCGGCATTCCGTTCGGGCTCATGGGCGAGATGCTGCAGGATGGCGGGAACCCCTGGCGTGGCATGCTCTTCGGCATGACCGCTCGGCTGCCGTGGGCGGGCGACCCCAGGCCGCTCTGGAAGGCCTGGGACGCGTTCGGCATTTCGGATAGCCGTATGTATGGCTGGTGGATGACGAATCCCCCCGTGAGCACAGGGAGAGACGATGTGCTGGCCACCGCCTACGTCCGCAATGGCAAGGCGCTGATTGCCGTCGCGAGCTGGGCCAAGGACACTGTATCCGTGACACTCAAGCTCGATTGGAAAAGGCTGGGCGTGCCAGAAGCTCGAGCCACCCTCACGGCGCACGCCATAGACAAGTTCCAGGCAGCGGCCGTGTTCAAGCCAGGCGACGCGATCCCGGTGGCGCCTGGTGAGGGGTGGGTGTTGGAGCTCAGCGCTGAGAGCTGAGAGCTGAGCGAAGGCAGCGCCGCCTGGCTCTTAGCTCTCAGCTCTTAGCTCTCAGCTTCTCCCACCCACAGTTTCGGAATCAACCTCAGCAATCCCAGTCCGCTCACGATGAACCAGAAGACCCAGAAGAGTCCAATGGTTGTGCGGCCGAAGAGCAGGCTGCCGGTGCCGAAGAGCGCGGAGTAGACGAAGACGCAGCCGAGTACCCAACCGAGCGCGGCGTTCGCAAGTGAATCGGGCTTGGCGGCCACGCCGGCGTCGCGCCGGATATCGCGCCAGCCGGGGCCGGAGGGCCGCACGGTCTGATAGAACGTGATGAGAACGGAGCGATCAGTGGGCCTGGTGATCAGCGCCGTGACGATCCAGGCCACGCTGGTGATGCTCACCGTGGCGAGCAGGACCGTGGTTGATTC
>CBINCZ010000304.1:0-3960 GCA_966249295.1 uncultured Gemmatimonadales bacterium | reverse complement strand
GGCCGGCGACGGTGCCGGCCGCGAGCTTGTCGTAGTCGCTCATCGACCAGCCGAGGAACGTCTCTGCCTGGGCAAAGTGGCGCTCAGCGGCGACGGAGAAGGCCGTCGAGGGTCGAGAGTCGAGGGTCGAGGGTGGTGAGTCGACGGTCGACGGCCGACGGTCAACGGCTGCGATGTCATTGCGAGGGGGCGCCGTTGGCGCCGACAAAGCAATCGAGTCGCCTGAGAGCGTCGCGCTGGCGACCTGATCGCTTTGGCCGCTCGAAGAGGGCGTGCTGTCGACTGTCGACTGTCGACCGTCGACCGTTGACCGTTGACCGTCGACCACTGTCATCCGCCCCACGAAAATCCCCACCACCAGCACCGCCGCGATCGGCAGGGCCACACGAATGGCACGGCGGAAGGGAAGCACACGCCCATCGCGCCCATCCTGCCCATCTCGCTCATCCCGAATGGCTCTCCACATCTCCTCCCTCGGCACCGCACCAGGCTCGTGGTAGCTGCGGGCGTGGGCGAGGAGGCTCTCGTCGAGGGGTTCTTCGTCGGGCGTCGGGCGTCGGGCGTCGGGCGTTGGCTCTCGACGCTCGACGCGTGACGCTTGACGCTCAAACTCGTTGTCACTCATACGTCACTCCGGTGCATACGCCGAGAGGGCCTGGCGCAGGCGGGCTCGGGCGCGAAAGAGCTGCGCCTTGGAGGTGCCGCTGGTGATCGAGAGCGTTCGGCCGATTTCCTCATGGGTGTAGCCCTCGATGTCGTGCATCACGAACACAGTCCGATATCCATCTGGCAGCGCGTCAATGGCGCGGTGCATGCCGCTTCTGAGGTCCGGGTCGCCCAGGTGGCCCGAGGCTCCCGCGTCCGCCGCGAAATCGATCGGGACGTGCCGGCTGGCGAGCCGTTTCCGGACCCGGAGGGCATTGAGCGCCACTGAGACCGCGATGGCCCCGATCCAGGATCCCAGCGCCGACTCGCGCCGGAAATCGGCCAGCCGGTTGAACGCTTTGATGAACGTCTCCTGGACGCAGTCGGCGGCGGTATCGGCGTCGCCCACCATCCGGTACACCAGCCGGTAGACGCGGTCCACGTGCGCGTCATACATGGCGCGTTCAGCGCTCGGGTCGCCCGAGAGGACACGGTCTATGAGCTGGGCTTCGTCCACGAGACTCCCGGGTTCGGCGGCCCGTCGGCCGCTGGGGCGGCCACCGGCCGCCGGGCCGCCCGCGGGCCGCCCCTGCATGTACGGTGATATGACACAGGGACGGGGGAAAGGGTTTCGTCAGGACGGGCAGGACGGGCAAGGCGAGCAGGGCGAGCAGGTGGGCGGGCAAGACGGACGGCGCGGACAAGGCGGACGGGACTCCTCAGGCCGTCATTCCCGCGAAAGCGGGTTCGGAGATGGCCCTCACATCGGCTGACGCGTCCATCGGAATGAATTACTACGGCGGCCCCCTCATGGATTCCCGCTTTCGCGGGAATGACGAGCGTGTAAGCTCCTGCTCGCCCTGCTCGCCCTGCTCGCCCTGCTCGCCCTGCTCGCCCTGCTCGCCCTGCCGAGCAACCTTTTGCTCACTCGCATCATCTCATACCAGAGACGACACACAGTGCAGGACCTTATGACACCACCAATGATTGAAACAGCTCCAGGGCATTACGTCATTCTCGACCATGGCCACCCCATCGGCGAAGTTCCACTGCCGGAACGGAAGCCAGTGGTGGGGGTGGGGGAGAAGACGGTGTTTCTGGTGAAGCGCTTAGCGCTGAGCGCTGAGCGCTAAGCGCCCCTGCGACCCCGCCCATCCGCCATGCATCCCTTCTCCCGTCTACCACCGCGACGGGCTCGATGCGCCGAACAGGATCCCTCTGCTCCCTGCTGCTGCTCGCTGCCGTAACACCTGCTGTCTCCCAGCAGGTGCCAGTCCAGCAGCTCTCCACCCCCGAAGTCGAATTCCCCGATCCCTTTGACCACGTGACCGCTGTCCGGGAGCTGCACGACGGCCGGCTCATCGTGGCGGATGTCTTTGCCCGTACGGTGTCGCTGGTGGACCTCACGTCGGGTCAGGCAAGCGCTATCGGGCGCGAGGGGCAGGGACCCAACGAGTTCGGCTTTCCCTTCGGGCTGGTCCCCCTGCCCAACGACACCACCTGGCTGGTAGACCCGGCGCAGAGCCGCTTTCTCGTGATTCTCCCTGACGGGACGCCAGCCGGCACCGTGCCCTTTCCCGACGGCTTCGGCGGGCTGGTGAGGGTCAAGGGGGCCGATGCGCACGGCCGCCTCTATGCCCAGGGCTCCGGCATCAACATTGGTTCCGGCGGCGACCCGCGCTCCCTGCCCGACTCGGCACCGGTCCTGGTCTGGGATCGCGCGGCCAAGTCAGTCACGCCGGTCGGCAAGGTGAAAACGCCGGCGCTCGCCATCTCCACCTCGGGTAATGCCAATAACCGCTCGGTCATGATGCGCCAGCAGCCATTTCCCATGGCCGACGACTGGGCGGTCACCAACGTCGGCAGGGTGGGCTACGTGCGCTCGGGCACGTATCACGTCGAATGGGGCGAGCCGGCGCCGAGGGTCGGGCCGCCGGTTGTGTACAAGCCGGTGCCGGTCACCGCTGCCGACAAAAAGGAAGTGGAGGACCGGATGAATGACCGACGGGGTGCGCTCCGTATTTCGCGTGCCATCGGCGACGGGGGCGGCAGCGCTCGTCCGTCCAGCGCCCCGCCGCCGGATCCCGGCGAGCCACAGGTGGACTGGCCGGAGCAGAAGCCGCCCTTCGTGCCGACCTCTGCCATGGCGTCACCCGAAGGAGAAATCTGGGTGGAGCGATCCCAGCCGGCTGGCGCGCCCGAACTGCTGGACGTCTTCGGTCCCGCCGGCAACCTGCTGCGCCAGGTGAAGCTGCCGCCGAAGACGAGGCTGGTGGCGGTGGGCAGCAAGGGGATCTACGCCGCCCGCACCGACGAGGACGGACTCTGGTACCTGCAGCGTTACAAGAAGCCCTGATTCATTTGACGATTCGTTGACGGCGCATGGCTATCGTCTGCCATGCGCCGTTTGCTTTGCCTCCTCGCCGTGCTTCCCGCCGCCTGCGGGCGTCCCGCTGACGCGGGGCGCCTCCTGCTCGACGACGGCCGGCGCCTGGCTGCGCTGGCCGGCGCAGAGAGCACCGCAGTGCTCTTCTACGACCCATCCCGCTGCTTCTCCTGCGGCACCACCCTCCCGGAATGGATCTCCTGGCGCGTCACCCATCCCGATCAGGTGCGGCTGGTGCTCACGGCCAGGCCAACCGAGGGCGAGCGCCGGCAGCTCAAGGCCGGCCGAGCGCAGGTGGACGGCATGGTGCCGGGCGCGGGATGGATGGTGGAAGGACGCTCCATGCTCGTGGTCCTCCTCGTGAACGGCCGGGAAGCGTGGGCGGGCGAGGCGGGGCCGTCGCAGCTTTTCACCCCACAACAAGCGAGGAAGTGATGCGTGTACTGCTCCGGAGATTGGTGCCCGCAGCACTGGCGCTGATGTTCGTCGCGCCGGTGCTCCAGGCGGTGCCTGTCTACATCCCCCCGATCACGATCGGCTATTACCAGTGGAAGGACCTGGACGGCAAGTGCGTCTCCAGCTGCTACTACCACCTGTCCTGTCCCTGCTGGCCCGCCAAGATCGGCGACTTCTGGATCGACGTATGAGGAGGACAATCATGCGACGGCTGATGATTCTGGTGCCGCTGCTGCTGGTCACTACGGCGCCGGCCGTGCTCGGCGTCCCTTCCGATCCCTTCCATTATCACTGGCGGGACATCGCGGGCAACTGCGTGGCCGACTGCAACAACCGCATCTACAAGTGCCCGTGTTTTCACTTCAACATGCCGCTGCAGTGAGAGCCCTGACGCTGGTGGTCCTGGCTTTCGGCGTCGTGGCCTGCAGGAGCGACACCCCCCTGTCGCGCGAGGCGACCGGCCCCGCTGTTTC
>CBINCZ010000303.1:0-3966 GCA_966249295.1 uncultured Gemmatimonadales bacterium | reverse complement strand
AGCCTACTTCCCCGCCTTCGCCAGCTTGCTAATCGCGTCCGCCATCGCCTGGACCCGTTCCGGGTCCCTGGCGCCCTTCACGTCGTTCTTTACCTGCTTGGCCAGCGCGTTGAGTGCGTCACTCTGCGCCTTGCCGCTCTGTTTCTCCGCCGCGTCGAGCGCGCTCGCGATGGCCGTTGTGCGCTCGGAGGAGAGGCCGTTGTTGCGGACCAGCTGGTCGAGGTATGACCGCACCACCGGGAACGCTGCGGGCCACTCGATGTGCGGCTGGCTCTGCGGGTTGTACTGCTCGAGGTGCACCAGCTTTGCTGCCGCGATTTCATTTTCTGACAGCATGTCGCTCGGCTTGAGCTCGAGGATGTCGAAGCCACGGTCAAGTTCCGACGAGTAGATCAAGCCGTTCCACCAGTACGCACCCCACGAGCCGCCGATGGTGCCGCTCATGCGGCGGCCACCCGCCGCGGAGCTCGCCGCGGACGCCGCGGAATCGGCTTCGGGCGGCGCGTCAATCGGGCCGCGATCGAAGTACGCCAGTTCCTGCGGGTGGTCAGGGTCGGTGAACTCCATGACACTCACGCCGCCCTGGTACCAGCCCTGCACCATGATGTCGCGTCCGGGCACCGGGATGAGCCCGCCGTTGTGGGAGACGCAGTTTTCCTGGGCCGTCTGCGCCGTCGGGATCTTGAAGTAGGCGTGCTGGGTGTACTTGTTGTCCTTGCCGATGGTGAGCACGGTGTTGCCGCCCATCTCCATCATGGATGTCGCCTGGCACATCGGGCCGGTGCCGCCGCCCCATTCGTCCGTGAACACGACGCGCTTGCCGTCATTGCTGAAGACGGCGGTATGCCAGAGCGAGAAGTTGGTGTCCGACACGGCGTCGAGCCGCTTGGGCTTGAGCGGATTGGAGATATCCACCAGCAGGCCGTAGCTGGCGCAGGCGCCGGCCAGCAGGTTCATGGCCGGATACGCCGTCACGTCATGGCAGTTGCGGGGACCGGTGGGCGGCGGGCCCTGCCGGTTGGGGTTTGCGCGGGCGCGCTCTTCCATGCGGGCTTCCCGCGCGTCTGACAGCGGGGCCGGGCCGAGGCCGGTGAAGATCCGCGCGCCAGTGACCACTTCCGCCTGCTCCGGATGGGAGAGCGGCACCCTGATCACGTCGAGCCGGTAGAGCGAGTTGGTCGGGTCGGCCGGATCGTCGCCGTTCTTGCAGCCGGCGAGCTCGCTGTCGGGCCGGGCGCCCTGGTTCCCCGAGACATAGATGTAAAGCACATCCTTGTCCCTGGGATCCGGGATGATCGTATGGGTGTGCGACCCCTTGCAGGTCTGCACGTTCTTGACGAGCCGTGGTGAGGCCGGGTTGGAAATGTCGTAAATGCGGACGCCGGCCATGTGATCCTTGGGATCCTCCACCCCGCCCTTGGCGCAGTCGGTCCGGTTGGCTCGACCTTCCGCGGAGACGAAGAGCAGGTTGCCGTAGACCGAGGGATCGCCCTGCGACGTGATGCACTGCACCACTGCCACCGTCTTTGGCGACGTCGGATCGCTCACGTCCCACACGGTGAAGCCGGCGAAGTTGCCCTGGTAGACGTAGTGGCCGCTGAAGGCGAGGTCGGAGTTGATGAACATCAGCCCGCGCGCCGTGTCGAACGCTGCCGGCTTGGGCGAGAACGACACCAGCTCCATGTTCTTGGCGGCGACACCGGCATCGAGCCGGCCGGGCTTGAGCCCGCTGCGCGGGTCAGTGGTGCTGGGGTACGTCTGCGCCGAGAGGAACGACGGCGCGGCGATCAGGGCGGCGAGGAGGGCAAGTCGCATACGGGAGACGTGCATTGCAGGTAGCTCCGGGTAGCGTGGATAGGGAACCGGGCAAGGCTTGGAATTTCACGAAAGCACGAAAGGCACGAAAAAACACGAAAGTGATGAAAATGGACTCGGAGCATCGGTTCACGACTCACAACTCACGACCCATTTCGTGCTTTCGTGTCTTTCGTGCTTTCGTGACTCAACATACGCTCCATGGCACCAATTTCCGCCGTCTGCACCGTGACGACGTCGTTGGCAAACACGTTCACGTCGATGTCCTGTGCGGCGCCGGGAGTGGCAAACAGGTCCTTCACCATCTGCAGGGCGCCTTCGTGGTGCTGGATCATGTAGGTGAGATACGCGCGGTCGAACTCGGCGCCCCGTGCTGCGTCGAGTGAATCGAGCTGGGCGGGAGTGAGCATGCCCGCCATGTGCATGGTGCGCCAGGACGAACTGTCCGGCACCGCCTGCCCGTTCCGCGACAGCCAGTCCTGCATGATGCGGATCTCCGCGATCTGCGACTGGGCAATCTTCTGGGCCAGCCGCAGCACCCGGGAGTCGGCGTGGTGGGCCTTGGCCATGTTCGACATGTAGATGGCCTGGGCGTGGTGGGCGATCATCCCCTGCATGAACTCGACGTCGGGCACCGTGTACATCACCCCTTCGGGGATGGTGATGTGAGCGTGGCCATGCATGCCTGCCATCGAGTCCTGCGCATGCGCGACGACGGGCGACAGGGCGAGCACCAGGACGGCAACGACGACGCCAGGGACAGCGAGACGGGAGCGGTTCACGGAGGTGCCAGGACCAGCAGGGACGAAGGACATGGGGGAAAAGTAGCTGAATATGTATGGAAAGGGCGGCTGGCAAGTCAAGCGTCGGGCGCCGAGCGTCCAGCGCTCGACGCTCGACGCTCGACGCCTCTCACCGGTCATCGTAGTGCGCCCGGAAGCGGCCCTCGGTCACGGTCACGGTCAGTCTTTCGTCCGCGCCATAGACCAGGCCGGTGAGATTGAAGGTCCCCTCGATGATGCGGTGCTCCGGATCCCAGCGGGTCAGCACGACCGTGCCTGGATCGAGCGAGTCGGTATCGAAGCGGAGCTCTCCGTAGCCACCTTCCGCCCCACCCAGGACGTCATAGACGATGAAGCCGGAGCTGCCGGTCGGCGCGAGCGAGTGAGTCCCCACACTGGCGGGAATGTAGAGTCCGATCTGCCAGCGATCCTCGCCGATCACGCCGACGCCGGACACAGAGAAGAACTGCTGCTCGCTTTCCCGGTGGTACAGGCTGGTGACCGGCGCGTGTTGCCAGGTGCCGGCCCGCCAAGGCGCGCCGTCGATGACAGCTCGCATGAAGACGCCGGAAGGATCATCACCGAATGGCCCGGTCGTACTGTCGCCGGCACAGCCAGCCAGCAGTACGAGAAGGGGAAGCAAAGCCCGATGCCTGCGAGACATGGCGCATCCTCCATCGAAGTAGGCACGGAGGATCGGGCGGGTCGGTCAAGGCAGGGTCAAGCTTCGGGCGTCTAGCGCTCAGCGCTTGGCTCCCGACGCTTGACGCCCGACGCAGCCGCTCCAGATTATTTCCGCTCCCCGGCAGTCCCACATCCAGTCGCGGAGGGATCATGCGACGCCGCCTCACCCCGCTCCCCGTTGTGGCAGGGCTCTCCTGTGGGTTCCTCATGGCCGCACCAGTCGCAGCGCAGTCGCCCGGTCCCTGGGTGTGCATGACCCGGGACTTTGCCAACCGGGTGGCCTACGTCAGTCCGGTCTTCAACGTCAAGCAGGCCGACGAGATGAACGTCAACCCGGCATGGCACAAGATCATGACTGACAAGTACGGCATTACGGCGTTGCCGTACCGCTCATGCCAGGGTCCCTACCCGAGCGCCATCACCGCCGACTCGGCCCGCATGCTTTTCATCAAGTCCATCCACGAGCGATTCAACCAGCCAGTGAAGGAGCTCGGCTGGACCTATGGCGGGGCCGCCGTGGTCACGGTGGCGCAGGCGCCGGCGGCGCCAGCAGCGGCTCCCGCGCAGCCCGCCGCACCGGCGACATTGACGGCGGCGGATCGCGCCGAATTTCAGGCTGAGGTGCCGAACTCCAAGGGGTACTGCGAGCAGAACTACCGCGGGTTGTACGATTGCGACCGCTTTG
>CBINCZ010000302.1:0-3980 GCA_966249295.1 uncultured Gemmatimonadales bacterium | reverse complement strand
GGTGCCGCTCGGGACGATCGCGGCGAACGGCATGAAGCCAGGAGGTCGACCGCTCCAGGCGGGTGAGCATTTCCCTCAGCCCGAACATGTGCACGCGAGCTGCGGCAAGCTCGATGGCCAGCGGCAGCCCGTCGAGGCGACGGCAGATGTCAGTGATGAGGGGCAGGTCAGCGTCGGGCGCCGCAAACGCGGGATTGCGCGCGGCCGCTCGCTGGCAGAATAGCTGCACTGCCTCCGTCTCCCGTGGCGAGATGGCTGCGTCTGCGTTGGACTCCGGAAGCGCAAGCGGGGGCACGGCCAGCACCTGCTCTCCGTCCACGCCGAGCGCTCCACGACTGGTAGCCAGGATCCGCACTGCCGGCGCATGGGCCAGCAAGTCGCTGACGAACCCGGCGGTGTCCGTCAGGTGTTCGCAATTGTCCAGCACCAGCAACAATTCCGCGTGCTCGCAGTACTGGCGGACCAGCTCCGACGCTTCGGCCGAGCCGCGCTCGCGCAGGCCAAGCGCCTCGGCGACTGCCCCGGGCAGCTGATCGGCGAATGGAACCGCGGCGAGCGGGACAAAACAGGCCCCAGCGGCATGAACCGGTTCACGACGCCAGGCCAATTCCAACGCGAGACGTGTCTTCCCGGTACCGCCCGGCCCGATCAGTGTGAGGAGGCGCGCGCTCTCGAGCAGTCGGTCAGCCGTCGCCATCAGCTCGACTCGTCCGACCAGCGGGGACAGGGGCACCGGCGGTGCAGGGCGCTGTTGTCGGGCGCGGAGGTGGCCCTGCACCCGCACAAGTTCGCGCCGCAGCTCCGCAGCGGACTGCTGCCGCTCCGACGGATTCTTCCGCAGGAGCCTGCCGAGCGTCGGGCGGAGCAAGGCCGGGATGGCGTCGGCCGCGACGCCGGCTAACGGCTCATCGGCAAGCACCTGCTGGACCACTGAAGCGCCCGATCCGCCCCGGAATGGAGCGACACCGGTCAGTGCCTCGAAGAGCGTGACGCCAAGGCTCCAGAGATCCGAGCGCGCATCGGCCGGCGCACCACGCAAGATCTCGGGTGCCATGTAGGGCAGCGTGCCCGAGCAGTCCCCGCCGGAGGCGCCGGAGGACCAGAGCGCAATCCCGAAATCTCCCAGCCTTGCCCGGCCGCCGGCATCGAAGAGCACGTTGCCGGGTTTCACGTCGCGATGGAGCACCCCCTGCGCATGGGCGGCCGCGAGCGCGGATGCGAGGTCCACCGCCATGGCCACCGCGTCGTCCTCGGGGAGCGCGCCGACTCGCAGCCGGTCCGCCAGCGAGCCGCCCTTGCACCAGGTCATGGCCATGTAGGACACGCCGTCCGCCGTTTCACCGACGTCGTGCACCGCGGCGACATTAGGGTGGTCGAGTCGCGCGGCCGCGCGTGCCTCGTGCAGCATGAGGCCCTGGGCAGGGTCGGGTCCGGCGGTGGCGGTGGGTGCGGGGTAGAGCTTCAGGGCAATCTTCCGCTCCAAACGGCTGTCGCTCGCAAGCCACACCACCCCGGCACCGCCGCAACCGAGAGTGCGCTCCAGCTGGTAGGGGCCGATCCGCTGGCCGGCAACAACCGGGAGCACGGAGTCGGCGGACGTCCGCTTCCTCGCGTCGTCACCCAGGATGGCAAGGAAATCTCCGGCGCGGTCCGCGGCTTGGAGCAGCGAGCGGAGTTCCGCGGCGCCAGCGGGGTCGCTCTGTTCAAGGAGAGCCAGCCGGGCGTCACGCTCGGCGGGTTGGAGGTCCGTCAGCTGGGCGAAGAAGTCGGGTACCATCCCGGCGCCTCCGGCGGACGGCCCTTCCGGATGAAATGGCGGAACCCCGGTTTTCGCTGTATCAGGTGTTCCCCGCATACCCTTTAAACCCTGACAGATCTGAGGCATTCATGAACAATCGTTCCTGGATGGCAGCAGCGGCGTCGGTAGCAGCGCTCGGCGTCACGCTGGCGGTGGCCTGCAATGATCCGGCCAGCGTGTCCGAAAACACCGCGCTGAGCCGGGCGGCCGAGGGCCCGCCGGGCACCCACCGCCAGTACGGACCGCCGGTCAAGGTGGGCAACGGCATGGCGCGCACGTACATCATCCTGAATCACGGCGTGCCGAGCGAGCTGGGTATCGCGCTCAGCGAACGCGCCCTTGACGGGTTGCCGGCGCCGTCAGGTGCCCAGGTGGACACGCACAAGTGGGACCTGCGGCTGCCGGCGCAGAATCCCACCCAGTACCAGCTGGTCGAGCTGGACTGGAACCCGGCGGGCCATCCGCCACCGATGATTTACACCGTGCCGCATTTCGACTTCCACTTCTACACCATCAGCCAGGCGGAGCGCGACGCGATCCTGCCGGGGCCAAACTTCGTAGCCCAGACCGAGAACGTCCCGCCAGCGGAGTTCCTGCCGCCCGGCTACATGCCGGACAGGATGCCCAACGGTTCACTCATCGGTATCCCGATGATGGGTGTCCACTGGGAAAGCGCGTCGAGCCCCGAGTTCCACGGCCATCCGTTCACGAGCACGTTCATCTACGGTTCTTGGGACGGCCACGTCACATTCAACGAGCCCATGGTGACACTCGCGTATCTGCAGAGCCATCCTGACTCGGTCGGCACCATCGCCGTGCCAGCCGCGTTCGAGCAGCCCGGCTATCACCCGACCGCCTATCGCGTGACGTATGACGCACAGGCGAAGGAGTATCGGGTGGGATTGGTGGGGTTGGAGGAGAACTAGGGGCATGCGGCGTGCGGCGTGGGGTTTCCGATCCCCACGCCTCACGCCTCATGCCTCATGCCGTCTTCCATTTCCCTCAGAAATCCCTGCTTTACCCCCGCCTCCACCAGCGCCACCTCAAATCCGTTGCGTGCCACCGCGACGAGATCGTCGCGCGAGAGGCCCATGCCGGTGGCCATGGCGACGTACTCGTCGGTCAGCGTGTTGCCGAAGCAGAAGGGATCGTCGGTGCTCACGGTGCAGCGGACGCCGGCCTCGAGGAGCCGGGGCAGCGGGTGCTCCGCGAACGACGACACAATGCCCAGCTTGACGTTGCTGATGGGGCAGGTGTCGCACGTGACGTCACGCTCAAGCAGCAGGTCCACCACCGCCGGGTCCTCGATTGCCCGGATGCCATGCTCCACCCGACGCACGCCCAGCTGTTCCACGACCTCGCGCACCCGCTCGGCGCCGGTCAGCTCACCCGCATGCGCCTTGGTGAGCTTGCCCGCCTCGGCCACGCGCCGCCAGACCGGCGCGGTCCAGGACTCCAGCGCCCAGCCTTCCACGCCGTGCAGGTCCACGCCGGCCAGATTGTCCCAGGCGTGAAGTGAGTCAATCACCGGCGCCAGCGCTTCCGTGTAGTCGATGCGGCGCATGGCGGCGAACACGCGCACCGTCATTCCCTCGGGCGCTGCTGACCGGATGGCGTCGAGGATGTCGCGTCCGTCGGCACGGATAAGCTGGGTGATGGGCAGGTGGAAACTCGTCTCCACGTAGCGCACATTCTGCCCGGCGAGCTCCTGGAACACCACGCGTGCCGCCTCGTGATAGCGCTCGGGCGAGGTGAACCAGAGCGCCGCGTTGTCGAGCAGCCCCGCCTCGAAGGTGGCAAAGTCGGGATAGCGGAAGTCCGGTGCCCACCATTCCGGCGGGCCGTCAGCAAAGCGATCGGGCGCGACGCTGCGCAGCAGCTCGAGCGGCAGGGCGCCCTCGATGTGGAGATGCGTCTCGGTCTTGGGCAACCGGGCGATGAACTCGCGGAGGCCGGTTTCCGTTGACGATGCGATATTGGAAGTGACCATCCCCCTAACCTATGGGCCGTTCCCGCGGCTCGCCAGCAGAGGAGTCTGCATGCGGATCCGTCGCATTCTTGCCCTGAGCTTCGTCGCGCTCGGTGCTGCCACGCCACTCCGCGCCCAGTCCGACATCCTTCTCAAGCCCGATGCTGTTTACGACGGCGTCACCGACCAGCCCCACCGCGGCTGGGCGGTGCT
>CBINCZ010000301.1:0-3991 GCA_966249295.1 uncultured Gemmatimonadales bacterium | reverse complement strand
GACGCCGATTTCCTGAGCCCCGGCGCACGCGTGGTCGATGCGCTGCGACACCTCGCGTTGCCGCTGACCACGCTGACGCTGATCGGCATCGCCGGCACCGCGCGCTTCGTGCGTGCCGCCATGCTGGAGGTGCAGGGCGAGCCATTTGTCACAGTGGCGGCCGCCAAGGGTATCTCAGGGCGACGGGTGCGCTTTCATCATATCCTGCGCAACGCGCTGGTGCCCGTCGTCACGCTGCTGGGGCTCTCGCTGCCGGCGCTTTTCTCGGGCGCCGTGTTCGTCGAGGCCATCTTCGCGTGGCCCGGGGTCGGCCGAGTCCTGGTGGAAGCGGTCCAGGCGCGCGACTATCCGGTGGTCATGGCGGCCACCGCGGTAAGTGCCATCCTGGTCGTGGCCGGCAACTTCATCGCGGAATGGCTGGCGGCGCTCACCGATCCACGCCTCCGGCAGCCGAGCCACGCATGAGCATGCTCCTGCGCGACCGCCGCGCGGTGTGGGGCGGGCTTATCCTCGCGATGGTCATCGTCCTCGCGCTCGGCGCGCCGCTGGTCACCAGCATCGGGCCCGAGCTGACCCGTGATGTTGCCGCCACCCGCTTCCTCCATCCCGGCGCCACCGATCTGCACGGTGTGTTCCACCTGCTGGGAACCGATCGGCTGGGGCGTGACGTCTGGGCGCGCCTCCTCTACGGCGCCCGTCTCTCCCTCGCGGTCGGCGCGCTCGCCGTCCTCATCTCGTCGCTGCTGGGTGTGGGCGTGGGAACGATGGCGGGCGCCGCCCGGGGAGTGGTGCGCACCGGGTTGCTGGGCGTGACCGATTTTGCGCTCGCGCTGCCGCGCGTCGTGCTCCTGCTGCTGCTCGCCTCACTCTGGCAACCCAGTGCCGTGCTCGTCGTGGTGGTGCTTGGGGTCACGGGATGGATGAGCGTGGCACGGCTGGTGTTCGGAGAGGCACGGAGCGTCATGGCGCGCCCATTCGTGGAGGGCGCACGCGCGCTGGGCGGCGGGCGACTCCGCATCGTGCTGCGTCATGTCCTGCCCAACGTGCTCACACCCGCGCTCGTGGCTGCCGCGCTCGGCTTCGGCAATGCCATCATGCTGGAGGCCGGACTCTCGTTCCTTGGCGTCGGCGTGCAGCCACCGGCGTCGTCGTGGGGCACCATGATCGCGTCCGGCCGAGACACGCTGGTTAATGCGCCATGGGTCGCCCTGGCGCCCGGTGTCGCCCTCGTGCTGGTGGTTGTCGCCTCCACCCTCCTCGGCGACGCGCTGCAGGATGCGTGGGATCCGAGAAGGGCATAGGGCATAGGGCGTAGGGCATAGGGCATAAGGGTCACAGGTCACGGGACTGGGCATCCTGAGCCTCATGCCCTAAGCCCTAAGCCCTAAGCCCTAAGGCCTGAGCCCTAAGCCCTAAGCCCTATGCCCTAAGCCCTATGCCTTAAGCCTTAAGCCTTAAGCCTTAAGCCTTAAGCCCTACAGCTTCACATACCATCCCCGTTTGTCCAGCACCAGCAGCACCAGGTACCAGAACGCCACGTATGCCAGCGCAAACGCGAGTGACCCGTTGAGTGGGCCGGCCCAGCTCGCGAACCAGTGCTCATAGATCCACCCCCGCGCTGATGTGCCGCCGATCTTCCAGGCAATGAGAAGCCGGGCGAGCAATCCCGAGAGCACAAACGCGAGCAGGGCGTTTACGCCGAAGACGCAGAGCGGCGTGCTCCAGGTCCGGCGCTGGCGTACATCGATCCACCAGTAGAACACGGCCAGGATCAGCAGGGCCAGGCCGCCAGTGAACAGGACATACGAGCTGGTCCAGAGATTCTTGTTGATGGGAAACCAGAAGCTCCAGAGCCAGCCAAGCACCAGCGCCCCGAAGCCGCTGAGTGCCAGCCGGGCTGTGCGCGCCTCGGGCGCGTCCGCGCGCTGCACGGTGAGGCCGGCGTAGATCCCCATCAGGCACGACACCACGGCGGGAATCGTGCTCAGGAATCCCTCCGGATCCCACTCCGGCTTCCACATATGTCCGGCCAGCAGGTGGCTATCGATGTACTGCGCCAGGTTGCCGATAGGCTCGAGCACCCCGGCGCCGTGACCCGGCACCGGCACCAGTATCATCGCGAGCCAGTAGCCAACCAGCAGCACTCCGCCGAGGACGGCCAGGGCGCGCGGCGCCAGCACGAGGAACAGCGAGGCGGCGATGAAATAGACCAGCCCGATGCGCTGCAGGACGCCGCTGTACCGGAGCGTGTGCAGGTCGAATGACGGGATGAAGTTGAGCAGGAGTCCAATCAGGATCAGCAGCAGCGACCGCGTGACAATTTTCCGGAAGAGCACTGTTCGAGTGGCACCTTCACGCAGTCGCCGGCCAAAGGAAAAGGTGAGCGCGGTACCCACCGCGAACAGGAAGAACGGAAAGACGAGGTCAGTCGGCGTCCACCCATGCCAGGGCGCATGGTCCAGCGGCGGATAGACATGGCTCCAGCTCCCGGGATTGTTGACCAGGATCATGCCGGCGATGGCGAGACCGCGGAAAGCGTCCAGTGAGCGGAGGCGTGGAGTCGGCGCCATCAGAGTACCAGGATGGTTGAGATCGCCCTTGGACGAACCTGAATCGAGACGGCGGCGCCTTCCACGGGCAGCTGCTCAACCCGCGACTCATCGGCCCGAAGCAAGCATGCTGCAGTGGGCGCCGGTGTCAGCCGCCACGCTCCACTCACCTCCCGGTCCAGCAGGTTCACGGCACGAAGCACCAGGCCGGCTCCGTGCTCCGCCGGCTTCACCGCGCTCGCCACCAGTCCATGCCCGACCAGTTCGACACTCACCGCGGGAGCCGATGCGGTGCGGCCACGGTACCAGCAGGCGTGGGGACCAAGAAATGCTTCTTCCCATGCCCTCATGATCGCGACCGGATCGTCCGCCTCCGCCGGCCGGCACGGAAGAAGCGCAAGGTGAGCGCTGCTCCAGCCAGGGCACTGCGCCTCCGGTACCGGCGTAGGCCACGCAGCATGCCCGGGTCGTTCAGGCAGGCCGGCGCGAGAGAGTTCGCCGGTGGAGCGCAGGACAGTGAACAGGAGTTGTCCATCTTCTCTCAGCTCATACTCCATATGTCCAGGCGTGAGCAGTGCGGCTCCGCCGCCGGCAGAGGCGGCCGCAACGAAACGTTGTGCCGGCGCGGTGGGCACTGCTCGCTCGCGCTCCGTTCCCGAGGGCTCCGCGAGCCTCCGGCGCTCATGCCCGAATGCCGCACCGGCTAGCGAATACGGTGCCGCACCGACCGGCACGCGCAGCCGCAGGCGCTGGTCACCTGCACGGTTTTCAGTGTCGAGGCGTACCCGGAGAAAGGCCTCGTTGTGCCGAAGCTCCAGCCAAATGCGACATGCGAATGTCTCAGTCGCTGAGTAGGCCTCGGCCGCCGCCAGCAATGGACCATCCGCGAGCACGCGCCAGGTCGCCGGGCCAGGAATGGTGCGCACGGCCCCGCGCGGGCTCGCAGTGTAGCAGTCGCCGAGATCAGCCTGCTGCTCCAGCTCCAGCACGCGCCGGAGCGTGACACCGTTCCGCGCTTCGAGGTCGAGTGTGCCATCGTCGCGCAGGACGACACGAAGGTGCTGGTTGCGCAGGACTCGACGATCCGCTCGAACTGCACGGCTCGGCGGCTCGGCGCCTCGGCGGCTCGGCTCGGTGCGGGCCAGGCCGCCATGGAATGCGGAGAAGCCAAGCCCGGGCATAGCCGGCATGAGCACGGCGAGCCGAGTTACCTCCACCCGGTCGGCATCGGGATATCGAAGCCAGGAATCCACTCGTTCAATGCGAAGCCCTCTACCCAGGACCTGTGTCTGGAGCTCGATGCCATCGCCAAGGCCGATCCTTGTTGAGTTGCCAGCCGCTTTCCTTGCCCGACGGCCATCGGGCGGGCCCACCAGAATGTCTTCCGCGAAGCTGGTGACATCCACAATTGCTACGCTGCCGGCCTGGGTGGCCCGCGGATT
>CBINCZ010000300.1:0-3995 GCA_966249295.1 uncultured Gemmatimonadales bacterium | reverse complement strand
CGCCAGCACGCCCGCGACCACCCCGGCCACGCGACGCGCGAACTTGATGAGGTCTCGCGGGGACAGGGGCCGGCCAAAGCGGCCGAGGCGGCTCGAGGCGGGGCGACTCGATCGCCAGACCGTCGAGCGGCAGCAGCAGCTCTTCCGACGCATGCTTGACGCCGGCCGCACCCTGCAGGGCGAGGAGCGGGACGAGCAGAAGGAGCGGAAAAGCACCACTGCCAAGGACGGCAACATTCACCTCCCCCCGGCCCTGCGCGAGCGGCTCGAGCAGGACGACACGCCGCGGCTGCCCGGCTGGGAGGAGTTGCAGCGCCTCTCGCCCGACGACCGGCGGCTCGTTGTGGATTACTTCCGGCGGCTCGCCGAGAGTCCGCAACCATGAGGCGCAGTGGCATCGTGGCATTGCTGCTCCTGAGTGGCACGACAGCAGCGCTCGCGGCGCAGCAACCCGGAAATTCCTCGCTGGCGCACGCCCTGGAGCTGGAGCGACAGGACCAGTACGGCGCCGCGGCCGACTCTTTCCATGCGGTGCTCGCGAAGACGCCGGGTAACGCCGCCGCCCTGCTTGGACTTGAACGGATGCTCGACGCACTCCAGCGCGAGCGTGACATCGTCCCGGCCGCGCAGGCTGCCGTCGCCGCGGCACCCAGCGATGCTGCGTATGGCGTGCTGGTGCGCGCATGGGTTGCGAGCGGGGAACAGGATAGCGCCCGCGTCACCGTGGATCGTTGGGCCGCCGTCTTGCCCGGGACACCGCAGCCCTGGCGCGCGTGGGTGCAGGCGTCCATGCGCCAGCGGGATCGCGCCACCGCGCGCGCCGCCATCGAGCTGGCCCGTCAGGCGCTCAAGGATCCCGGCGCGCTGGCGTACGAGATGGCGCAGCTCCGTGCAGCCGATGGTGCCTGGCCTGATGCGGCACGCGAGTGGTTGAGCGCGATCGCCGAGCTGCCGGGCTATCAGCAGGCGGCCGCGGCTGCGCTCCAGCCGGCGCCCTCAGCGGCGCGGCCGCGCATCCTCGCGACCCTGCAACAGGATTCGACGCTCGATGCGCAGCTGCTCGCGGCCAGCCTCGGCGCCGCCTGGGGCGACCCGGAAGGCGCCGCCAAGGTCCTCATTGCGCACTTGCCGCCACGGACACCCCGTGCAATCGACGCGCTGAACGCGTTCTCGAGCCGGATGCGCCAACAGGGCGGGCGGGGTGCGCGCATGGCGCAGGGCATGGTGCAGGAGGAAGTCGCACGCCGCACCGTGGGGACGCCCGCATCGCGCGCGCTGGTGGAGGCGGCGCGGGCGTACCAGGAAGCCGGTGCCACTGACGACGCCCGCCGCGTCCTGGCGCAGGTGGCGAGCGATGGCTCGAGCGGTGCGGGCGCGGTGACCACAATGGTCAACGTGCTGATCGCCGCGGGCCGGATGGACGAGGCAGAGGCGAAGTACTCAGCGTCGGCTCAGCGCCTGCCGGCGGAGGAGCGAGATGATCTGCGACGTCAGCTGGCGTGGGGTTGGGCACGCGCCGGCAATTTCACGCGCGCGATGGCGCGCCTCGAGGGTGACAGCACGGTGGACGGCCTCGCGCTTCGCGGGCGGATTGCCATCTTTCAGGGTCACCTCGCCGACGGCGCGGAGATGCTGCGCAAGGCGGGGCCGTTTGCCGGCTCGCGGGACGACGCGACCTCGCGCACGGCACTGCTGGCCCTGCTCCAGCCAATCGAGCGGGACAGCCTGCCGGAGCTGGGTGCCGCCCTGCTGTCCCTGGAACAAGGCGACACCGCGGCCGCGGCCGCGGCGCTGGAGCGTGTCGCCGGCAGCCTGAAGCCGGATGCCGGTGGCGCCGGCCTGCACCTGCTCGCGGGCCAGCTGGTGCACGCGAGCGGTGACACGGCCAGGGCGGAGACAATGCTTCGCGCAGCCGACAGCCCGGCGGCGCCGGCTGTCGCACCCGTCGCCGAGCTTGAACTGGCGCGGCTGAGGCTCGCCGCTGCCCGGCGAAGCGAGGCGCAGGGCATGCTTGAACACCTGATCCTTACGTACCCTGCCAGTGCGGTCGTCCCGGAGGCCCGCCGGGTGCTGGATGAAGTGAAGGGAGCGGTCCCGCCATCATGAAGCGACGCCAATTCGTGCATCTCACCGCTGCGGGTGTGGCTGCGTCCATGTGGCCGCTCCAGCGGTTTCCCACCTGGCCGCGTGCGGCGTACCTGCTCGCGCCCATGGACGACGCCCAGTCGGACCACCTGAAGGCGTATGGGGTGGCCTTTCGCGCACTCCAGCGGGGCGAGCGACTGGAGTGGCTGCTCAACTATCGTGGCGGTTCGTTCATGCTGCCGGGAAGCGAGGCAACCGCAAGGGACGCGGCGCTCGCCGGCGTTGCAACAGAACCGCTTGACGAATCGGCTGCCACGTCGATCAAGGCGCAGATCGCCGGCGCCAACATGGACGCCGTGCCGCTGGAAAAGGTGCCGAGGGTGGCCGTGTACGCGCCGCCCAACGCAGCGCCGTGGGATGACGCGGTCACGATGGCCCTCAACTACGCCGGCATCAAGTTCGACAAGCTGTGGGATGCCGAGCTGCAGGCGGGCCGCCTCGCCGACTTCGACTGGCTGCACCTGCATCACGAGGACTTCACCGGGCAGTATTCCAAGTTCGTGCTCAATTACGCCGGCTCCCCCTGGCTGGCCGACATGATCAACCGCAACCAGGCGATGGCCAGGTCACTGGGCTATCCCAGCGTCCCGGCCGACAAGCGGGCCATGGCCCAGCGCATCGCCGCGTTCGTGGATCGCGGGGGATTTCTCTTTGCCATGTGTACGGCTACCGAGACGCTTGACCTCGCGCTGGCCAGCGAAGGCGTGGACATCGCGGCGAGCTACGCCGATGGCACGCCGATGGATCCGGAAGCGACGCAGAAGATGCACTGGGACCGTGCGCTCGCGTTTGAGAATGCCCGGCTCGAATTGAGCCCGACGATCGCCGTCTTCTCCGACATCGACGGTCACCAGGTCAACTCGCCGGACCGGCGGCAGCCGCTCGGGTCCTTCTCGCTCTTCAACTTCAGCGCCAAGATCGACCCGGTGCCGAGCATGCTGGTGCAGAACCACCGGCAGGTCATTCCCGATTTCTACGGGCTGACGACGTCGTTCAACCGCCGCAGGCTCAAGCCGGCCGTGACGGTACTCGCCGACGAGCAGGGCGCCCCGTGGGTCAAGTACATTCATGGTGAGCGTGGCCAGGGGACGTGGACGTTCTACGGAGGCCACGATCCGGAGGACCCGCAGCACCAGATCGGCGACGCACCGACCGACCTGTCGGTCCACCCGCATTCGCCCGGGTACCGGCTGATCCTCAACAACGTGCTCTTTCCGGCAGCAAAGAAGAAGGAACTCAAGACCTGACCGACCGCATCGATCCTGCCGTGCGCGCCTTCCTGGCCGGGGAAATCCTGGCGGCGGGCGGGCGTGAAGTCTCGTTTGTCGCGGAAATCAACCGGGACGGCATTGTCACGGCTGCGCATACGGTGGCGCGCGGCACCATCGGCGAGGTACTGGCGCTTCCCGGCGTGGCGCGCCGGGGCGAGATGCTGCTGCACAATCACCCGAGTGGGAACCTGGAACCCTCCGGCGCCGACCTGCACGTGGCCGCCCGGCTCCACGACGAGGGGGTCGGGTTCGGTATCCTCTCCAATGACGCGCGTGAGCTGTACGTCGTGGTGGAAGTGCCGCGTGCTCGCGAGAATGTGCGGCTCGATCCGTTTGCGGTCGTGGCCACGCTCGGCGCCGACGGCGAGGTGGCGCAGGTGCTGGGGCAGTTCGAGGACCGGCCCAGCCAGCGGGACATGGCAGCCTACATCGCGGATGCCTACAACGACGGCGGCATCCAGCTGCTCGAGGCAGGTACGGGCGTGGGGAAGTCGTTTGCCTATCTCGTGCCTGCGCTGGCATGGGCCAAGGCCAATGGCGAGCGCACCGTCGTCAGCACTAATACGATCAATCTGCAGG
>CBINCZ010000299.1:0-4006 GCA_966249295.1 uncultured Gemmatimonadales bacterium | reverse complement strand
GTCTACGACCTGCTGCGCCATCCTCGGCTCAACCATCGCCCCGAAGTGATTGGCGGCCTGATGGCGGATGAATGCGGGGAGATGCTGAAGCGGTTCTTTATTGGTCGTAGGTCGTAGGTCGTAAGTCGTAGGCGCAGGGCGAGCAGGTGGTCGCGGGTCTCGGGTCTCGAGTCACCCGCTAAACCTGCTCGCCTTGCCGTCCTGCTCGCCCTGCCTTCCCGCTCGCCCTGCTCGCCCTGTCAACCTTCTCGCCCTGATCTTATCAGCGCCGCCGCCGCGTACGTGGCTCGCCGCGTGCCCGCGACCGCCAGCCGATCGCCTGGCTGGATCGTTTCATGGCCCGTCGGCAGCAGGATCGGTTCGCCTCCACGAGTGATGGCGAGTACCACGGCGCCGGTCCGGCTCCTGAGATCGAGCTGCGCAAGCGTCTTTCCCGCCGCATGATCCTCCGCTCTCACGGTGATCGCTACTGGCTCTCCCATGCCCGGCAGCAGCTGACGTACGTCGGTGAGCTCGGTCGCGGACGTCGGCGGCCCCTGGCTGCGTTCGTCTGTCGCCATCTGCCGCCCCAGCGCTGAGACCAGCACTTCCGCGCCCGCTTGCGCGTGACCCCGCAGGTTGGTGGTGCTGCGCCACCAGGCAACGGCCAACAGCAGCAGGACGATGCTGAAGACGAGGGGGCCGCGGAGCGGCGGCAGGAACGGCGCGGTGATGGCCACCAGCGGAATGCCAGCCGCCACCACAATCGCGAGCTGGAGGGTCACCGCCAGCGCTCGCCTCGGCGCCGCCCCAAAGTCTGCCTTGCCCTTCGCCGCCTCCGGCACCACGTCGGCGGCCCACACCCGGCCCAGTCGCCTCGCCGTGCGGAAGTAGCCAAAGACCAGCGGGAGCAGCACGAACGCAGCGCCGGTAATGACCCCCCATCGCGCCAGTCCGGGACTCCAGCCAAACGCGCGGACGAGCACATCGGTCGCGGGATCAATCTCGACCGCGGTCACGATCACGATGACAGCCGTGGCCGCCGCGTCGGCGAGCAGCAGGCTCACCAGGCGACGGATGGGTGAGCGGCGGTCGCTCGGGCGGTGCTGCAGCCGGTGCAGCCAGGTCTCATACAGCGTGGCGAACGTCTGCAGCGGCCGGGGGAGCTTCCGGTCCACCCACGATGCGGCAGGCGCCGCAGCGCGAATAAGCCAGGGTGTGGACAAGGTGGTGATGGCGCTGACCGCAATTGCCACGGGATAGAGGAACGGGCGCGTGGCGCCCGCGGCGAGACCCACCCCGGCGATGATGAAGGAGAACTCACCGATCTGGGCCAGGCTCATCCCGGCCCGCAGTGACGTCCGCGTGCCATAGCCCACCATGAACGCGCCGAACGACACGAAGATCACCTTGCCGACGACCACGACCGCCGTCAGGACGAGGACGGCCAGCCAGTGCTCGGCCACCAGCCTCGGGTCAATCATCATGCCGACTGCGACGAAGAAAATGGCCGCGAAGACGTCCCGCACAGGCACCACGAGGTGCTCGATGCGTCGCGCCTGGCCCGATTCGGCCACCAGCGCACCACCGATGAACGCTCCGAGAGCCACGGAATAACCGAACGACAGCGCCAGAAGCGCCGCGGCGAAGCAGATCCCGACACACGTGACCAGGGTCGTCTCGGCGCTGCCAAGGCGCAGGGTGTAGCGGACCAGCCGCGGAACGGTCAGTAGTCCAATGGCGATGAAGCCCAGCAGGAAGCCGCCGAGGCGTAAGCCCGTATGGACCAGAACCACGGTGGATATCTCGCCGCCGGTGGAGAGCGTCGTCAGGACCGCTAACAGCATGATGGCGATGAGATCCTCGCAGACCAGGATGCCGAACACCACGTCGGACACCCGGCTGGCGATCCTGGCCTCGGCGAACGCCTTGACGATGATCGTGGTGCTCGAGATGGCGACGATGGCGCCGAGATAGACGCTCTCCAGCACGGACCATCCAAAGGCCTGGCCCACCAGGTAGCCGAACATCAGCATGGCGCTGCATTCGATCACCGCGATCAATCCCGCCGTCGGCCCTACCCGGAGCATCTTGCGGAGACTGAATTCGAGTCCCAGTGCGAACATCAGCAGGATGACGCCAGTCTCGGCGAGTACGGGCACCAGCTCGCGATCGGCGACGAGCGGGATGGGGATGTACGGTCCGATGATCAATCCGGCCAGCAGGTAGCCGAAGATGACCGGCTGCTTGAGGCGCCTGAAGAGCACGGTGGTGAGGGCGGCCACGCACAGCACCAGCGCGAGATTGGTCAGGAAATGATGGGCATCAGCCATGCGCCATGTTAGCGTGGGCGGGCGAATGGCGGGAGGGGCCGGTGGGGCTGAGCGCTCAGTGCTAAGCGCCGAGCGCTCGACGCTTGACTATACTACCGCCAAATGCGTATCTTCAGTACGCCATGTGACGCAGGAGGCCATCCATGACCGCACAGACCGTTGCCGCCAAGCTGGGTGGGCGGCCCGTCCTCAAGCACCAGGTCCGCTCCGAGATGGAGCTGGCCGCGCTAGTGCGTGCCGGACTGCCAGTCGCCGCGCTCAACTATTTCGTCCGCTGGATTGCGCCAGGCGAGCTGTACCCGCTGGTCGGGTCGCCCCGGACCCTGCAGCGGAAGCGCGCTGCGGGCGGTCGCCTTTCGCCCGATGAGTCCGATCGCCTCGCCCGTGTCGCGCGCCTCGTGTCCCGCGCGGAGGAAGCACTGGGCAGCTCCGAAAGAGGGCTCCACTGGCTTCGGCAGGAGAACCGTGCCCTGGGCGGCGCCCGTCCACTCGACCTGCTGGATAGTGATGCCGGCGCACTCGCCGTCGAGCGGGTGCTGGGGCGGGTGGAGAGTGGAGTTTTCAGCTGAGCGGGTCCTGGGTCGTGGGTCGTGGGTCGTGGGTCGTGACTTATGACTCATGACTCGCGACTCACGACCACCTACCGCCTCTGCCGCGCCGCCTTTCGGGCCCTCGACGGTGAGGGTGCCCGGCGCTTCGGTGGCCGCTGGAACTCTCCGGGTACCCCGGTCGTGTACACCGCCGGCACCCCGTCGCTCGCAGCACTGGAGCTGCTGGTGCATCTCGACCCTGCCGACGCGCCCGACGACCTGATCCTGATGACCATCGAGATTCCCGCTGGAGTGAGTCGTGAGGTGTTGGACCCGGCACAACTCGCCGGACAGTGGGCGCAGCACACTACGCCTGCGACATGCCGTGACGTGGGTGACGCCTGGCTCGCCGCCGGCAGGAGCTGCGTGCTGAGTGTGCCGGCGGCGCCCATGCCGGAGGAACGGAATGTCCTGCTCAATCCGGCACACGCCGATTTCGCCAAGGTGAGGGTGGTGTCCGAGCGGAAATTCCGGTTCGACCCGCGACTCTGAATCACGAAAGCACGAAAGAGTCTTCGGTCGTCGGACGCCGGTCGACAGCAGAAGCCGGAGAGGATGGCTAAGTTGCACACCCTCGACCCTCGACGACTAACGAGCGATGACCGACGACTGAAGACGCCTCTGTGAGCTCCATCGACTCTTCCCTGAACCGGCTCACCCCTGCCGTAGATAGTCACCGGGATCACATACTCGGGCCGACTGACGCCGGCATTACGCTGGTGGAGTACGGAAGCTACGCATGTCCGTACTGCCGGGCCGCCAATGACCGGATTGCGCAAGTGCGGGACGAGTTCGGTGACCGGCTCCGGTACGTCTTCCGCCATCGCCCGCTGCCGGGTGTCGATATCGCGCGGCGAGCGGCGGTCCTGGCCGAGCGGGCGGGGGAGAAGGGCCGGCTCTGGGATGCACACGTCACGCTGATGACGCGATCGCCTACGCTTACCGAGGACGACCTGAGGACGGTGGCCAGGGAGCTGGACCTGGTGGACGAGGCTCCGCTGGCCGAATCGGCGCAGACGCTCCGTGCCCGTGAGCGGGTCGAGGAAGACGATGCGAGCGCGCGGGCCAGTGGCGTTCGGCTCACGCCGACGTTCTTCATCAATG
>CBINCZ010000298.1:0-4008 GCA_966249295.1 uncultured Gemmatimonadales bacterium | reverse complement strand
CATTCCTCGTATTCCATCACGGTGAGCGGGATGCTCTCGTCCAGCATGGTGGTGAGCACATCCACGAACGGCACCTGCGCCACCACGCCGGCAAAGAGGTCGGGGCGCTGGTTGACAACGGCACCCATGAGCAGCCCGCCGGCGCTCCCGCCCCAGATCACCAGCTTGTCGGGGCTGGTCCATCCCGAAGCGATCAGGTGTTCCGCCGAGGCGATGAAATCGGCGAAACTGTTGCGCTTCTCGAGCAACTTGCCGTGGCGATACCAGGGGCGACCCAGCTCCTCGCCGCCGCGGATATGCGCGATGGCCAGCACGAACCCGCGGTCGAGCAGACTCACGGCGTTGGAGGAAAAGACGGGATCGTAGTTGACGCCGTATGCTCCGTACCCACGCAGGAGGAGTGGTCGCGGGTCGTGAGTCGTGGGTCGAGAATCAAGCGTCGAGCGTCGGGCGTCAGGCGTCGGGCGCCGCCCATCCTGCCCATCCCGCCCATCCCGCCATACCAGCGATATCGGTATGCGACTGCCATCCCCTGCCACCGCAAACTCCCGCTTCGTCCGATAGTGACTCGGGTCGTACCCCTTGACCGGCTGGCGCTTGCGCTCGGTCCAGGTCCGCGTCTCCATGTCGTAATCAATCACCGACATGGGCGTGACCAGCGAGGTGTAGTGGAACCGAAGGATGTGGGTGTCGAACTCGGGGTTTCCGCCCGGCTGGACCGAGAAGACCTCTTCCGGGAAGCTGATCCGGTGGCTCTCGCCGTTCCGAAGGTTCCGCACCGTGACCCTCGGCGTCGCCTCCGCGCGCTCCCAGATGACGAGGTGGTCACGGAAGGCGTCCACGGAGTCGAGTTTTACGTCAGGCGTCGCGCGTCGAGCGCTGAGCGCCAAGCGCTGAGCGCTAAGCGCTGAGCGCTCAGCGACCGGTAGCTCATCCAGCAGCACCTCCACCAACCTGAAATTCTCCGCCCCGTCATTCGTCACGATGAACAGCCGCTCGTCGTGATGCTCCACCAGGTATTCCACCTCCGGCTTCCGCGGGATCACCACCCTGGGCGGATCCAGCGGCCGCTCGGCGTCAAGCAACCGCACCTCGCTTGACGAATGACTGGCGAGGTAGATCCGGATGAACCGCCGGCTCCGGGTGGTGTCGATGGAGACGAAGAAGCGGTGGTCAGGCTCTTCGTAGATGATCGGGTCGAGGGTCGAGGATCGAGAGTCGAGGCTCGGGGTGCATTCTCGACCCTCGACTCTCGACCCTCGACCACCACCGTCACCCAGCGCATGCCTCATCACCCGCCACGGCCTCAGCGTCTCATCCAACGTCGTATAGAACAGGTACTTCGCGTCCGCGCTCCACTCGGCGCCGGCGGCGATGTTGTCGATCCGGTCGGGGAGGAGCTCGCCGGTGGAGAGGTGCTTCACCTCGAGGTCATACTTCTCGTCGCCGTCGGTGTCGGTGCTGTAGGCCAGCAGGGTGTGGTCGGGCGAGGGCTCGAAGGCGCCGAGCCGGAAATAGGGCTTGTCGCGGGCCAGTTCGTTCTGGTCGAGCAGGACCTCTTCCGGTGCGTCCCACGTCCCGCGCTTGCGGCAGAGGATGGCGTACTGCTTCCCCTCCTCGGTGCGGCTGTAATACAGCCACCCGTCCCGCAGCTCCGGCACGCTGAGGTCGGTCTCCTGGATCCGCCCCAGCATCTCGCGGTACAGCTGCTCCCGCAGGTCGCCGGTTTGCGCGAACCATGCATCAGTCCACGCGTTCTCGGCCTCGAGATAGGCCCGGACCTCCGGATTGTCCCGGTCGCGGAGCCAGTACCAGTCGTCGGTGCGGACGGTGCCGTTGGTGGCCAAGGGAGTGGGATGACGGGGTGCGTTGGGAGCCATGGAGTCGTGGGTCGTGAGTCGTGAGTCGTGGGTCATGGGTCGTGAGTCGTGGGTCGTGGGTCGTGCGTCGTGGTGCGAGAATACGATACCGTTCTCGCTATAGTGGTACTGAACTAATCATCCGGCACAGATATTCTTGGGCATGGGAGACTACCGAGAGCTTGAAGCATGGCAATCCAGCCAGGATTTGGCGGTAGCCATCTATCAGCTGACACAGACCTTCCCCGCCGCGGAGAAGTTCGGCATCACGGCACAAATGCGTCGTGCGTCAGTCTCGGTCATGTCGAACATCGCGGAAGGCGCTGGCAGAGGCACCGACCGCCAGCTCATGGCATTTCTGCGTGTTGCTCGAGGATCGCTCCACGAAGTAGAAAGCCAATGCCGACTGGCCCAGCGGCTTGGCTTTTGTTCCGCCGATGCTGCAAGTGCAGCCCTGCGCATCAGCGATCGCACGGGGCGGCAATTGTATCGCCTCCTGCGCTCCCTATCCCACGACCACGACCCATGACCCACGCCCCATGCCCCATGCCTTCCCCTCCGCCCGTTCCAGGGCGAACTTTCCGGGGCGGCGGACGCCGTCCCAGAAGATAGTCGGACAATTGTGCTCCCCGGCGGGCGGTCCCCCACCGGCGCCTGGGGAGGAGGTCGTGATGGCGCAGTGCTGGAAATGCGGCGGGCAGATGCCTGCCTATGCGGTGCGGTGCGGCTGGTGTGGCCGCAGTACCACAGTCAGTGCCTTTTTTCAGGTTCTATCCATTGCCGTGGTCGTCGTGGCCGGCCTGGTCATCGCCGGCGTCATGCCGATGTCCACGATCACTCGGCACATTCCCGGGCTGGAAACGCGGGCGGGATTCCCGACCGCGCCGATAGACCCGGAAGCAGCGGCTGCCGAGCCCGCACCCGCGCCTGGCAGCCCGGCGGAAGCGCGTCAAGCGTCGAGCGTCGAGAGTCGAGCGGATGCGGAGCAGCGCCGGCGGGATCAGGAGCGCGACAGCCGTCCAGCCGTCCAGCCGTCCAGCCGTCAAAGTGCTGGTCCCGGCACCCAAGCCCTGACGGCGGGTGCTGCGGGCTGCGAGTCTCCCGACCGGGTAGACGCGCTGGCGAAGCAGCATGCCGACTGGAGCCGGGCAGACCTGCTGCTGATTTCCTGCGGTCGGGTGACGGATGGGTTCACCACCGACCAGGTCATCGCAGCCATCGGCCGGCCGAGGACTGTGAATCGGCCCAAGGGTGCATCGCTGGTCGAGGAATGGGTATACCGGGATCAGCGGCTGGTGGTGGAGCGGGGGACGGTGGTGTCGGTGAGGAAGTAGCTGGACAGTGGTCAACGGTCGACGCCGCGGACCGACGTTGTCATTGCGAGCACGCCGTAGGCGTGCGAAGCAACCTTGCAGCCCGACATCGGAGTCTTTGGCGGAGCTCCGGCCATGAGATCGCGGTCGGGCTGCAAGGTTGCTTCGTCGGGCCTTTCAGGCCCTCCTCGCGATGACACCGCATGGCGAGCCCCGCCACCCGCCACCCGAGACCTGCGACTTGCGACCTGCGACCCGCAGCACGACTATCACCCTCGCCCTGATCTTTACCGTCCTGGGCCTTCTACCCCAGGCGCTATCCCGCACTCTTCCCGACATCGCCTTTCCCCTCTGGGCCGCCGAGCGGATGCAGCACGGGGCTCGGCTGTACGTGGACATTCTGGAGATCAACCCGCCGCTGTTCATCTGGCTGGATCTCCCGCTGGTCTGGCTGTCGCGGGTCACGAGTCTCGGGTCGATTACATGGTACAGAATCGCCACGTCTCTCCTGCTCTTCGCGTCGCTGGCGGGATCCTGGTGGGCGTTGAAGAAGGGTCTTGAGGACGAGAGGGTCAAGTATCGTCGGTTGCTCTGGCTGGCAGCCGCGTTTGCGCTGCTGCTGTTGCCCCGGCTCGACTGGGGTGAGCGGGAGCATCTCTCTCAGGCGCTCACGCTGCCCTACATCCTCCTCGGCATTGCGCGGGCACGGGGAAGGGCAGTGCCCAGGGGCGGGGCTGTCCTTGCAGGTCTAGCGGCGGGAATCGGAATCGCGTTCAAGCCGCATTTCGTGCTGGTGTGGGTGGGGAGGGAAGTGGCGGTATGGTCGTCGAGGGTCG
>CBINCZ010000297.1:0-4013 GCA_966249295.1 uncultured Gemmatimonadales bacterium | reverse complement strand
GAAGGCTGAAGGCTGAAGGCTGAAGGCTGAAGGCTGAAGGCTGAAGGCTGAAGGCTGAAGGCGAAGCTAATCGCTTTCAGCCTTCAGCTCTTAGCTCTCAGCTCTCAGCTCTCAGCTCTCAGCTCTCAACTTCAGCACCAATCTCACCCAGTACCCCACCAGCACCACCGCCGTCACCACATAGGCCGCGATCATGTAACCCGCGTTCTGGGGAGTCTCATGCATCGGGATGATCCTCCTGCGCGGCAGCGCGGGCATGGGCCACGAGGCCCAGCCCATAGCGCGCCGTCACGAAGCCGATGTAGAGCACCAGGTCCACGACAAAGGCGACAAGGAGGGTGCGGAGCATCGAGTCGGGCAACGATGGCGCGCTGGGCTTGAGCACCACGGGCATCGGGTGAATGGTGCGGAAGAGATAGACACTCAGGTGCACGAAGGGCACCAGCAGGAATCCGAGAATGGCCACCACCGCGCTGTAACGGGCGCGCTCCCCCGCGTCGGGCACGGCGGCCCGCAGCGAGAGATAGCCGACAAAGAGAAAGAACAGGAAGAGCGTCAGCGTGAGCCGCGCGTCCCACTGCCACCACGCGCCCCAGATGGGCTTGGCCCAGAGCGGACCGGTGGTGAGCATGATGATGCTGAACACCACGCCCACTTCGGCGGACGAGGCGGCAAAGAGGTCGAGCCGCTCATCGCGCAGCCAGAGATAGAGCGCACTGGTAATGTCGACAATCGAGAACACCAGGAGCGAGGTCCACGCCGCCGGCACATGGAGGTAGAAAATCTTCTGGGCCAGCCCCTGGTTGGCCTCCATCGGCGTGTAGCGCTGGGCCATCACATACACGCCTGCCAGAAGCACGAGCCCCAGCCCGGCGATCCACTGACCGCGGCGTGCTATGGCGAGCCCTCGAGTCCTGTCGGCGATCATTCGTCGGCCACGGCTGGGAAGATGAGCACGGAAATCGTCACGAACACCACGTCATAAACCGCGAGTAACCTAAGCCAGCCCGACACCTCGCTCAACGGACGGTCCGCGAACAGCCGGGCGGTCACCTGCACCGCGCCGATGACGGGCGGCAGCATGAACGGCAGCAGCAGCAGCGGCAGCATGAGCTCGGCGAAGCGGGTGCGCACCGCCATGGCACTGAACAGCGTCCCGACAGCGACAAACCCGATCGTGGCCAGGGCGGTTACCAGCAGCAGCGGCCCGAGGATGTGCCAGACGGGACGGTTGAAGAACAGCACGAAGAGCGGCAGCGCGACCGCCTCCACGACACCCACGAACGCCAGGTTGGCGAACAGCTTGCCGGCGTAGATGGCCTCCCGGGGCATCGGCGCCAGGCGCAGCAGGTCGAGCGCGCCATTTTCCTTCTCGATTGCGAACGCCCTGTTCAGCGTCGTCATCGCCCCGAACGCGAACGTGATCCACAGCGCACTGGGTGCCAGGTCGGCGGTGCCCAGCCGGGTCGGGTCGCGGGCGAAGTTGAACACCACCAGTACCAGCGCGGCAAACACCAGCGCCGAGGTGAGCGCGGTGCGGCTCCGCAGCTCCGCGCGGAAATCGCGGGCCGCCAGCGCAAGCGCGGCCCGAAGCCCGCTACCCAACGCCCAGCTCCGAGAGTTCACGGGTGATCATCGCCGTATCATCCGACCTGGGTGAGTCAAAAGCTACGCGGCCGGCGCGGAGTCCCACCACCCGGGTCACGACGTCCCACACTTCGTCGGGCTGGTGCGAAACCACGATGACCGAGCCCCCCGTCGCGACCACGCTCGCAATGGTGGCACGAAGCGCGGTGCACGCTGCGGCGTCGAGGCCGGAAAATGGCTCGTCCAGCAGCACGACGTCGGGCTCGTGCAGGAGCGCCCGGGCGATCGCGGCGCGCTGCTGCATTCCCCGGCTCAGCGATGGCGGAAGATCGCCGGCGCGTGCCGCGAGCCCTGCCCGCTCGAGCGCGCCGGCCGCCACCTGCCGCGGCGAGGACAGGCCGTAAAGCCGGGCGGCAAAGGCGAGATTCTCCAGCAGGGTGAGGTCGTCATGGAGCCAGGTCTGGTGCGCCACCATTCCGATATGACGACGTGACGCTGCATCACCCGCGCGTAGCACCCGTCCGTGCACCTGTACACTGCCACGCGTGGGACGCGCCAGCCCGGCCAGGCAGCGAAGCAGCGTGGTCTTGCCCGCACCGTTGGGACCGGCCAGCAGGATCGCTTCCCCGGGATGCACCACAAGTGAAACGCCCGCCAAGGCACGGCGGGCGCCGAATGCGCGTTCGAGATCGATGGCGGAGAGAAGTAAGCCGTCAGATGGCCGCATCAATGCGGGCACCGAGCTCGTCCAGGCGGAAAGGCTTCACGATGTAATCGGTATAGGGAACGTCGAGGAGCTGCAGCTGGGGCTCGATACTGAGGAATGCGGTGGCGATGATGACGGGAAGCTTGGGCTGGGTTTCGTGGATTTCCCGCAGCAGCGCCACGCCATCGGTGTCGGGCAGACGCATGTCCAGCACGGCAACGTCCGGTGTTGCTTCCGCCAGGCGTTCCAGTGCTTCGGCGCCGGAGGAGGCAAACGTCAGGTCGTACCGGGAGGAAAAGAAGCGCTTGTAATGATCGCGAAGGGCGGGCTCATCCTCGACAATCAGGACGTGCCGCCGAGCGGGCCGTTCAGCCATATCTCCAAGCCGTGAGCGGGCCTGTGTCCGATGCCCATGGCGCCCGCCCGACCGCAGCGGCGCCAGCCATCGTGCAACACTAATGGAGAGTATCGGCATTGGCTAGGGAGGTCGTCGGTCGTAGGTCATAGGTCGTACGACGTACGACGTGGAACCGTCACTCCAGTTGAAAGAGATCCACGAGCTTCGTCAGCGTCAGCAGGAATCGCAGTTCGTCATTGGCATTCCGGAGGACCACCGGCACCCGGCGCTCACTGGCGTGGCGCTGGACCAGCATGAGGACGCCCAGTCCTGCGGAGTCCACCGTCCGGGTCCCGGCCAGTTCAATCACCAGGGGCCCATCGCCTTCCGGCATTGCTTCGAGCGCCTGGACGGCGGCTCGGCGGAATTCGACACGGGTATCGAGCCCCAGGTTGACCGGAGCCATGAGTGCACGCGCTTCCATCTGGATGGCCTTCACGCTACCTCCCAGGCCCGATGAAAGCGTCGCGCGAAAGTTTCCTGCGCGGCCGGTCTGCGTTCGGCACCGAGCTATCCTGCGGCGGACTGCATGCGCCGGCAGGACCTCCAGTTTTGCGGCCCCGGATTACTCCGGGTGTGCTCTTATCGGGCAGATCAGATTGTGTGCACCCGCCAGTGCGGGCGCACCCACCCGGATGGCGAGAGCGGTGCCAGCGCGGTAACATGTTACCGGTCAAGCGATTGTCAGCCAGCGATGCGGGAAATTGCAGGTCTTCCCGTCGCAGCGTGCGGCAGGAATTGGAGATTCGCACTACCTTCTGGACATCCTCACTCCGACCACGATCATGAGCCACCAACTCGATACCCTTCTCTCCGAAGACCGGCGCTTTCCGCCGCCAGCCGGCTTTGCGGCCCACGCAAACGCGCAGCCCGACATCTACACCCGCGGCCAGGATGCCGAGGCGTTCTGGGCCAATGAGGCCCGTGCCCTCGACTGGATCACGCCGTGGCGGCAAGTGCTCGACTGGCAGCCGCCCCACGCCCGCTGGTTCGTGGGCGGCCAGCTCAATGCCGCCGCGAACTGTCTCGACCGTCATCTCGACGGGCCCCGGCGCAACAAGGCCGCCATCATCTGGGAAGGCGAGCCCGGCGACCGGCGGGTGCTCACCTACTGGGACCTTGCCCGTGAAGTCGGGCGCTGCAGCAATGCGTTGCGCCGACTGGGCGTGAAGCGGGGCGACCGGGTGGCCATCTATCTCCCGCTCATTCCCGAAGCGGTCGTCGCCATGGTCGCGTGCGCCCGCATCGGCGCGGTGCACTCGGTGGTGTTTGGCGGCTGCAGCGCCGAGTCGCTCCGCGATCGCATCAACGACGCGCAGGCCG
>CBINCZ010000296.1:0-4014 GCA_966249295.1 uncultured Gemmatimonadales bacterium | reverse complement strand
TCCACGCTGGTCGCGGTGCCGTTGTAGAGCTGCACCAGCGAATAGGTCATGTCCGCCGAGGACCCGACCTCGACGCCCATCAGGCGGTAATAGCTCGCCGAGCCGCTCTCGGCCGTCTTGATGGCCGGCATGGCGTTCGGGCTCTTGATCTTGGCGAAATTGGCGGCCATCGACGGGGTGACCCGGGTGCCTTCCGGCGGCAAGGCCGTCGCCGTCGTGATAGTGATCCAGCCGGTGCCCGGCTTGGCCGGCAGGACAAAGTTGCCGCTGAAGGTCGCGCCCGCAGCAAGCTGGATGACGTCGCCGCGTTCCGCGGCGTTGAGCGCCGCCTGGAGGCTGCCGCCGGCCGGCACCACGATCGTGTTCCCCGTGGGCGGGACGTAGCGGGTGTCGAGCGTCACTCTCGGCAGCTCAACCGAGCCGCTGCTCGGCACTGGCGGAAGTGGCGCCACGCTGATGGCGGTATCAACCGGCGCGGTCGGAGTGGGTTCGCTGGGAGCCGGAGCACTGGGCTCGCTCGGCTCGGTCGTGGGGCTGGTGACCGGCGCGCTCGCCGGCGCCGTGATGTTCACGGTCGCCGAGGCGGTCTCGGGGCCACCGTGCTGCTTGGCCACCACGGTGTAGGTGCCCGCTGTGTCACCGGCCGTGTAGTACAGGCCGCTGGCGGTCCCGCCTGCGGCTTGCAGGCTCGCCACCACGGGCACGCTGTCGCCCGCTGAGGTGCGGCCGTACACGAAGAACTGCTGGCCCTGGCCCACGGTCAGCGAGACCACGGCCGGCAGGATGTAGATCTTGGCAATGCTCACGCTGTTCGCCCTGGGTACCGTCACTTTGGTGGTATCACGGAACTTCTTCCCACGGTCATAGCTCACCAGCCGGTACTCGCCGGGTTGCTTGGCCGAGAAGTAGGTCATGTGCTTGGAATTAATGACAGTGTCGCGCAACTCGCCACCATCCAGCGCCACCCAGTCGGCCTCGACCGGCATCTTCTCGCCGTTGGAGGTGACCGCGACGGCCCGAACCGGCGTCGGCTGGTCGGGCGCTACCGTGGGGTTGTCGGAGGTGGCCAGGATACCTACCACACGAGACGTGGTCTGAGGAGAGTCCAGGTCTGAGCCGAGGGGGCCTCCATCCATGCAGCCGGCCACCAGGGCCACCAGCCCGGTAAACGAGAGGCCCCGAATGAGGGCCAGACGACGGGACAGCTTGTGCTTGAACGGCATGGTAGAGCTCCACAGAGTGTCGGGTACGCAACAGGCCGCCAACGGGCGCACCTGGATCGGGGGTGCGTATCGCTGGCGGCCCGGCTGGCATGGCGGTGAACGCCGTAGCCCCGAAGCTCTGCGTCCCGGCGTTTCCGCCGGTTTGCTCTGAGCAGCGCCGGAACAGGGGGCAATGTGCTTGCCATCTGCAAGGCGCTTGCAAGTTGTTGTTATCTAATGGCCTACAATGTCATGCAAGGACATGCACGGGCGGAAAGCTGGCAAATTAAAAGAAAATCGCCGCAGAAAAGCAGAATGATCGCTGCTGCTGCCTAATTTCTAAACGCCACCCCTCGCTAAGGTGTTGGACAGTTTGACGGTAACTGCTAAGCGCTGGGCGCTAAGCGCTTAGCGCACTCACCAACCGCCCACTCGCTTCGCCGAACCCCACCGAACGCGATGTCCGCAACCACAGATCCAGCGCCAGGACCCGCCAGAGCTGGTGGCTATGGTCCCGACGGCCGCGGAGGTGCTCGCTGACCAGCCGGCCGAGAGCCCGCTCGTCCACGTATTCCAGTGCGGGCCCGCCACTGGTCAACCCGTCGAGCCGGCCGCGGAGATCGGTGCGGAACCAGCGCTCCAGCGGGACGGCGAAACCCTGCTTCGGCTTCCGGAGGACGATCTCGGGCACGATGCCCGTGATGGCCTTCCGGAAGATCCACTTACCACTGCCGTCGCGCAGTTTCAGGTCGCCGGGCAGCGACGCAGCGAACTCGACCAGCGGGTGATCGAGCAATGGCACCCGGGCCTCCAGTGACACCGCCATGCTGGTGCGATCCACCTTGGTCAGGATGTCCCCCGGAAGGTAGGACTGCATGTCCACCATGGTCATGGCCGTGACCCGGTCGCGACCCTCCGTGCCAGCAAACCAGCGACTCAGGAGCTGGGGGAAGGGCGGCAGCCAACCGGCGAGTTCCCGCCGTGCAACGCCGCCGGCGCCGACTTCGACGGGGAGTGCCACAGTGGTGGCATAGCGACCTTGCCATGAGCGGCCCAGGTCCAGCAGCCGGTTCCGGCCCAGGGCGCCATGCGGCAGCATGCGGCCCGCGAGCGCCGGGAAGGGACGCATTGCGGCCGGCAGGGTTCCGCGGCGCATGACATCCGCGTAGCGAGTGTAGCCCGCGAACAGCTCGTCGCCTCCATCGCCCGACAGCGCCACCGTCACATCGCGACGGGCAAGTTCGGACACGAAATAGGTAGGCAGCGCCGACGAATCGGCGAAGGGCTCGTCAAACAGCGCGATCAGCCCGTCTATGACCTGGTCGGCGGCGAGCGTGAGGGTGAGTTCGGTGTGGTCGGTTCCCAGCGCCGCCGCCACCGCCTTGGCGTGGGGCGCCTCGTTATACCCCATCTCCTCGAAGCCGATCGAGAAGGTCCTGACCCGGCCCGCGGCCTCCCGCGCCATCAGCGAGACGACCGTTGAACTGTCCAGGCCGCCGGAGAGGAATGCCCCCAGCGGCACCTCAGACTCCAGGTGGGACGTCACTGCCTGGGCGAGCAGCCGCCGGATCTCCTCCACGGCCTCGTCCTCGCTCATCCGGACTTCGGGACGGACCGGCGTCCAGTAGCGCTTCACTTCCACCGAGTCGGGCGACTCGGCGCTCCAAACAAGGAAGTGACCCGGCGGCAGCTTCCGCACATTCTGATAGATAGAGAGCGGGTCAGGCACGTAGCCCAGGGCCAGGTACCACGCGATGGCCTCGTCCGAAATGACCGGCGAGACGCCGCCGGCGTGCAGCGACCGCAGTTCGCTGCCGAAACGGAGCACTCCGTCCCGCAGCTCATAATAGAGAGGCTTGATGCCGAGGCGGTCGCGGGCGACCAGCAACCGGCGGCGCCGGGAATCCCAGAGCGCGAAGGCGAACATGCCCCGGAGGTGGGATACCACGTCGTCGCCCCATTGCTCGTAGCCGTGGACGATGGTTTCGGTGTCCGAGTGGGTCCGGAAATGATGCCCCTCAGCGCTCAGCGCTGAGCGAACGGCGTGATGATTGTAGATCTCTCCGTTGTACACCACCTGCACGGTGCCGTCTTCGTTGCTGATCGGCTGCTGGCCGCCCGCCACGTCAATGATGCTGAGCCGGCGCATGCCAAGCCCGACGCCCGGCGCGACAAAATGGCCCTCATCGTCCGGGCCGCGATGCCGAATGGCGGCGCACATCCGGGAGAGGAGCGCGTCTGCCTCCCGTCCATCGAGGGGCAGCCCCGCGAAGCCGGCAATTCCACACATGTCAGGCTCCCGGACGGAGAACGATGCGCCGCGCCTCGGCGGCCTCGCGCTCCGCAGTGGTGGCCAGCGACCAGATCAGCGCGATATGCACGTAGAAGAAGGTCAGCTTGGAATAGCTGCCCCAGATCGCCGCGATCATGAAACAGATCAGGCCCAGCTCCAGGAATCGAAGCTGGGTGCTCGCCTCCGGCAGGAGCTTGCGTATTCGTCGTCGCACCGAGCGGGAGTGCATGAGCGTCGCGCCGACCAGGAGCAGGAACAGGGCGAGGCCCATGACCCCGTTTTCGGCGAGCAGGGTGATGTACGTGCTGTGGGCGTCACGGTTGCCCAGGATTTCCGATAGCGAGCCATTGGCATAGCGGTATGCACCCAGCCCCACCCCTGAGACCGGATGGGACTTGAAGATCCGCATGCCTGTCTGCCAGATCTGCCATCGCTGCTCGGCAGATCCCATCTCATCCACCTCATTGAGCGTGGACGTGGACGTGGCTGACGGCGTGTGCGACGGCGTGGCCGTCGTCG
>CBINCZ010000295.1:0-4019 GCA_966249295.1 uncultured Gemmatimonadales bacterium | reverse complement strand
TGCCGAGCCGCCGAGCCGCCGAGCCGCCGAGCCGCCGAGCCGCCGAGCCGCCGAGTAAACAAGTGGAGAACCAATGCTCAAACGAACTGCCATGATCCTGGTGAGTGCAGGATTGCTGCTGCCGGCTTGTCAGGCCAACAGCCAGACACCACCTCAGGCCAGGAATGCCGAAGTCGCCCGGGCCACTGCCAAGCCGAGTGACGCGGAGCTGCGGCAGCGGCTCACGCCGCTGCAATACCAGGTCACCCAGCACGAGGCCACCGAGACCCCTTTCCAAAATCCCTACTGGAATAACCACGAGGCGGGGATCTACGTGGACATCGTTTCCGGTGAGCCACTTTTCAGCTCGCTCGACAAGTTCAATTCCGGCACCGGCTGGCCCAGCTTCACCAAGCCGCTGGAGCCGAAGAACATCAAATTGAAGGAAGACCATCGCCTGCTGGTGGAGCGGACGGAGGTCCGGTCGGTCCATGCTGACTCGCACCTGGGCCACGTTTTCAACGACGGCCCAGCCCCCACTGGCCTGCGCTACTGCATGAACTCGGCGGCGATGCGCTTCATCCCGGCGGACAGTCTCGAGGCCGAGGGGTACGGGAAGTACGTGGCGCTGTTCACGAAGGCGAAAGGAAAGATGGAACAATGAGACGATGGGCTGGATTGGCGGGATGGGCGGGATGGGCGTGTGCCGCAGCGCTGCTGACCGGCGCCAGCGCCTCCGCGCTCAGCGCTCAGCGCTCAGCGCCCGCCACGCAGCGGCCCGCCGCAGCGACCCAGATTGCCGTCTTCTCCGGCGGCTGTTTCTGGGGTGTGCAGGCGGTGTTTGAGCATGTGAAGGGTGTCATTCGGGCGGAGTCGGGCTACACCGGCGGCAAGGCGGGTGACGCCAACTATCAGACGGTGAGCACCGGCCGCACCGGCCACGCCGAGTCGGTGCGGGTGGAGTACGATCCGGCCGAGGTGAGCTATCAGCAGCTGCTCGACGTGTTCTTCCGGGTGGCGCACGACCCGACCCAGCTCAATCGACAGGGACCGGATCATGGCACGCAGTACCGTTCCGCCATCTGGTACACGTCGCCAGCCCAGCGCACCGCAGCAGTGGAATACATTGCCCGGCTCAACCAGAGCGGCAAGCTCAGCGGTCCTGTGGTTACCACGGTCAAGCCGCTGGATCACTTCTACGTCGCCGAGGCGTATCACCAGGATTATTACTTCACGCACCCGGACTCGCCGTACATCATCTATAATGATGTGCCCAAGGTCGAGGCGCTGGAGCGGGAGTTCCCGGGGCTCTGGCGGGAAAATGCAGTCTTGAGTCGTACGTCATAAGTCGTACGACGTACGACCTTCGACATACGACCTCCCTATGCTCCTGACCATCCTCATCACCGCCGCTGCGACGCTGTTCCTGGTCGTGGCGGCGATGAATTTTGCGATACCGGAGAAGCGGCTGGAGCGCCGAACACCGCACCGCTACGGGATCGCGGATCCGCAGTTCCGGCGTGAAATGTCCGTGCTGCTGGGCCCGTCGATCGTGGCCGGGAACCGGGTCGTGGCATTGCAGAACGGCGACGAGATCTTCCCGGCCATGCTGGAGGCCATCAGCTCTGCGCGCGTCTCAGTCACCTTCGAGACGTACATCTACTGGTCAGGCGAGATTGGCGAGGCGTTCACGGAGGCGCTGTCCGAGCGGGCGCGGGCCGGTATTCCCGTCCATGTGACGGTGGACTGGCTCGGCAGCATCAAGATGGAGCATGACCTGCTCGAACGGATGGAAAAGGCCGGCGTCCAGCTCAAGCGATACCGTCCGCTCCACTGGTACAACCTGAGCCGCATGAACAACCGGACCCACCGGAAGCTGCTGGTCGTGGACGGCCAGGTCGGATTTACCGGTGGTGTCGGCATTGCGGACCAGTGGCAGGGACACGCGACCGACCCCGATCACTGGCGCGATTCGCATTTCCGGATCGAGGGGCCCGCCGTGGCGCAGCTGCAGGCGGCCTTCAATGACAACTGGATCAAGATCACCGGTGAAGTCCTGAACGGCGAGACCTACTTTCCGCCGCTCGAGCGGGTGGGAGACGTCGATGCGCACCTGTTCATCGCCTCGCCAGCGGGCGGTAGCGAGAGCATGCACCTGATGTACCTGATGGGTGTCGCCGCGGCGGAGCAGAGCATCGACCTCGCGGCATCCTACTTCGTGCCGGACGAGCTGTTGAGCCGGGCCATTGTGGCCGCGCGGAAGCGCAATGTGCGCGTGCGCATCCTCGTGCCGGGTCCGTACATCGATTCGGCGACGGTGCGGATTGCCTCCAAGGCGGAATGGGGCGACCTGCTGGAAGCAGGCACGGAAATCCACGTGTACCAGCCGACGATGCTCCACACCAAGATGCTGATCATCGACCGGGAGCTGGTCTCGGTGGGATCCACCAACTTCGACCCGCGCTCGTTCCAGCTCAACGACGAGGCAAGCCTCAATATCTATGACACTGGCTTTGCAGCCGAGATGACTACGGTATTCGAAAAGGACCTCGAGCAGGCACGGCCTTACACCCTGGAGATGTGGCGGCGCCGTCCGCTCCGTGAGCGGCTGGAAGAGAAGATCGTGCGACCGATCAGGGCCCTGCTGTAGTCACCCTTCAGGGATATCCATGCGGCAACTGACTTTCGAGACGCGGCGCCTTCGGGGCGAGCCGCTCGCGCCCCATCATTACGACGAGATCTTCCGCATGCACCAGGACCCCCGCGTCATGGCGACGCTGGGGGGCCTGCGGGGTGAGGCGGAGTCACGCGCATATCTCGAGTTCAACCTGGCCCACTGGCGGGAGCACGGATTCGGGCTCTGGATCGTGCGCGACCGGAGCGATGGGCGGATTGCGGGACGCGCCGTGATCCGGCACCTCGATGTGGAAGGCGTGGACGAAGTGGAGGTCGGCTACGGCTTCTATCCCGAGTGGTGGGGCCGAGGGCTCGCCACCGAGGTGGCCACCGAACTGGTCCGGTCAGGCTTCGAGGAGCTCAAGCTTCCGACGCTTGTCGCCATCACGCAGACCACCAATACCGCCTCCCAGCGCGTGCTGGAGAAGGCGGGGCTCAGCCGGGAGCGGGAGATCCTGCACGGCGGCACGCCGATGTCGCTCTATCGCATCCGGTCAAAAGCGCTATATACCTGAAGCTTCCATCACCGGAGGGCTTCATGACGTGGGCCTGTCGGCGTCGAGCATGGCTCCTGACGGTGGCTCCGGTATTCCTGCTGCTCGCAGCATGTGCTCCGGAGCAGAGTGCAGCCAGTGCAAGTGCCTCGCCAGGCAGCCCGGTCGTTCCCACCCGGCGTGACAGCGCAGGCGTCGCCATCCTCGAGTACCCCGCCGATGTGGCGCAGCGCGTGCCGCAGTGGACAGTGGACACGCATCCTCTCGCGGTGATCGGTGACGATCCGGACGGTTCCGACGATGTCACGCACGTCTTCGGTGCCGTCCTGCTTTCCGATGGGGCGGTGGCGTTCTGGGATGATGCTCGCGGGCAGGTAGCGGTCTACGAACCGGATGGCACCGAGCGGCGCCGAATCGGCCGGCGCGGGCAGGGGCCGGATGAATTCGGCTCCATGTACATGCTGGCCAGATCCGGCGACACCCTTATCACGGTGGACCCGGTCAATGATCGCATCGGTCTCTACACGCCGACACTCGCGAAATTATCCGAAACGCCAGGCGCTCGAATCTGCCAACCCATGATGGTCATCGGCCGTCTCCCCGACGGCTCCTATGTGGCCGACGTCAGCATGTTCGGTCAGTTCGGCCTCTCGGTCACCAATGCAACACAGCGGCTGCCGCGCCCACTCCTGCGAGTCACGCCAGCAGCATGCGACACAATCGGACTCTTTCCGGGTCCGGACATGCGCGTGATCGAGACCCGGTATCGAGGCCGGCTCGGCACACAGCAGGTGTTCGTTGATTACGGCAGGCGCACGGTGTCGACAGTGTGGGATAGCCTCATCGCCGTGGGCAGCCAAAGCGCCTGGC
>CBINCZ010000294.1:0-4037 GCA_966249295.1 uncultured Gemmatimonadales bacterium | reverse complement strand
GAAGTCGTGCCGCTCGAAAACATCGGGGACCTGGTACAGCGCCTTGCCGCGTGACGTAGGCGTCCTGCTCGTCGCCGCCGGGCGAGGAGAGCGGGCAGGCGCGGGCGAGCCCAAGCAGTTCCGCCCCATCGCCGGTGTGCCGATGCTCCTCCGCGCCTTGCGTCCCTTTGCTTCCCATCCCGACGTCGGCCAGATCATGGTCGCACTTCCCCCAGGCATCGTCGATTCACCACCCGGATGGCTCGCTGTGGCCGCGGGCGAACGCGTCCGGTTCGTGGCGGGTGGTGCCACGCGGCGCGAGTCCGTAGCGCGCGCCCTGCGCGCGCTCGATCGCAGCGCGGCGCTCGTACTGGTGCATGACGCTGCCCGGCCCTTCGTGAGCCGGGAGACGATCGACGCCGTGATCGAGGTGGTGCGCCAGGGAGACGGTGCCGTCGCGGCCGTGCCCGTGCACGATACGCTCAAGGCGGCCGATCCCCAGCGCGTGATCACGGCGACAACCCCTCGCGAGGGACTCTGGCGGGCGCAGACGCCCCAGGGATTTCCTCGCGCCATGCTGGAGGACGCGCATGCCCACGCGCCGCCCGACGCGGATGCCACCGACGACGCCGTGCTTGCTGAAGCGCGCGGTCACCGCCTTCGGGTAGTCCCGGACTCACCGCTCAACCTCAAGATCACCAGCAGCCAGGATTTCGTGCTTGCTGATGCGTTGGCGAGCCGGCTCGCATGATCCTGCCGTTCCAGAGTGACGCTGATGTGCGCGCGGCTGCGCCGGCGGTGCGCACCCAGCTGGAAGCCGGGCGGCTGGTGGCCGAGCCCACCGAGACGGTCTACGGCCTGGGCTCGGCGCCACAGGAAGCGGCGCTGGCCGAGCTGGCGCGACTCAAGGGGCGCCCGCCCAGGAAACCATTCCTGCTGCTGGTCTCCGGGCGACTCATGGCCGAGCAGTGGGGACTGGTCTTCCCGCCAGCAGCCCGTGCCATGGCAGACTACTTCTGGCCGGGGCCGCTCACGCTGGTGCTGCGGGGTGGGGAGGGCCGCCTGCCTGACCAGCTCCGCGGTCCCGAAGGCGGCATTGCCGTACGCCACACGTCGCACGCCGGCATGGCGCTGCTGGTACGGCTGGTCGGGTTTCCGATTACGTCCACCTCGGCCAATCGTCCTGGCGGCCCGCCGGCTCCGGGCGTGGCGCGGCTGGAGTCGCTCTTTGCCGATGCCGTGGCGGATGGGCTCCTGCTGGTTCTCGACGGTGGTGTCCTTGGCAATGTTCCGCCATCCACTATCGTTGACTGCACGGGCCCCGTGCCCGTGCTGATTCGTGAGGGCGCGCTGCCGCGCCCCGAACTGCGCCGCGCCGTCGGCCATTACGCCCCCTGACCGTTGCTCATGCACATTCTCTTTGTCTGTACCGGTAACACCTGTCGCAGCCCGCTGGCCGAAGCCCTGCTCCGCCAGGAACTCCAGCGTCGCAACATCCGGGGCGTCGAGGTGAGCTCGGCTGGCACCGGCGCGTGGGACGGCGCCCCTGCCTCGGAGGGCGCCTACCTTGTGGCGCTCGAGCATGGTCTCGACCTGAGCGCGCACCGTGCCCGCCTGCTGACCCGTGACCTGGTGCGCCAGTCGGACCTGATTCTTACCATGAGCCCACATCATCGGGCGCGCGCCGAGGCGCTGGGAGCGGAGGCCAAGGCGCACACCCTGGTGGGTTATGCTGGCGAGGGCGACGACACCGAGGTGCCGGATCCCTATGGCAGTGACCTCGACGATTACCGCCTGGCGTTTGACCGCCTCACCTCCCTGATCACGGTCGCAGCCGATCGGCTCGCGGCCGCACGCTGACATGCCGAGCCGCCGGATCCGCGTCTTTGCCCTGCTGGGCGATCCGGTGATGCATTCGCTTTCGCCGGCGATGTACAATGCCGCCTTCCGTGCGCTTGGCCTTCCTGCCGTATACGTCCCCATCCGCTGCAGCTCGCGCGACCTCCCCGGCCTGATGGGCGGCATTGCCCGCTCGGGCGGTGGAGGCAACGTCACGGTGCCGCACAAGGAACTGGCAGCGCGGCTGGTGCAGGACGCGAGTGACGTGGTGCGCGCGGCCGGCGCCTGTAACACCTTCTGGCGCCACGCCGAGCGTGTCCGCGGTGACAACACCGACGTGGCCGGTGTCATCACCGCCATGGGCGAGCTCGGCGTCTGTGGAGGGGCGTGGCTGGTGGCGGGCACTGGCGGCGCCGCGCGCGCAGTCGTGCTGGCCGCGCGGCAAAAGGGCGCACGGGTGTCGGTGCGTTCACGCGACCGCGCGCGGGCCGCCGAATTCGGGGAATGGGTGGCAAAGGTCGGGGTGGCGGCGGCGACGGCCGAGGAGTGCGATGTGCTGGTCAATGCGACCCCACTGGGACTCCGGCGCGATGACGCACCGCCCATTCCGCTTGAGCTCGCACCCAACGCGCGGGCCGCGCTCGACCTGGTGTACACCAGCGGCGAGACGCCATGGGTGCATCACTGCCGGGCGCGTGGTCTCGAGGCGCGGGATGGTCGCACCATGCTGCTGGCGCAGGGCGTTGCCGCGTTCCGGCGCTGGTACCCGGACATCGCTCCTCCCGAGGAGATCATGAAGGCGGCACTGCGCGATGCCCTTCGCTGAGCTGGTCCGTCACTGGCGACGGGCGGAGCAGGTGCTCCTCCCACCGGCCTGCCTCCTCTGCAAAGCCGCCGTGCCGGTGAGCGAGGGCGACGGCCTGATCTGCGGCCTCTGTCGTCGGCGCTGGCAATCGGTCCCGGCACCACTGTGCCAGCGGTGTGGCAGCCTGGCGGAAGGGACCGAGGCGTGCACCTTCTGCGCCGACTGGCCGCCAGGACTCGCGGAGGTGCAGAGTGCCGTGTTCCTCGACGAGGGTGCTCGCCGGGCTGTGCATGCCCTCAAGTATCAGGGCTGGTGGCGGGTAGCGGAGCCGATGGCGCAGGCGATGCGCACCCTCGGCCCGCTGCGATCCGGCGCGGTGCTCGTGCCCATCCCGCTCGGCTCGCGCCGCCATCGGAGGCGGGGTTACAATCAAAGCGAGCGCCTGGCCCACGCGCTTTCCGCGCTGGCCGGACTGCCGGTCAGCGAGCGCCTGCTGGTGCGGGCGCGGGAGACACGTTCACAGACGGCACTCACGCCGGAGGCGCGCCAGGCCAACATTGCCGGCGCGTTCGAGGGCATGGCCGGCGCCCGGGAACAGCGGGTTGTTCTGGTAGATGATGTCTTTACCACCGGCGCCACGCTGCTGGACGCGGCGCGGGCGCTGGGCCAGGCAGGCGCAACGTGGGTGGGTGCGGTTACTTTTGCGCGCGCTGGGACACTGGCGTAAGAACCAATTATTCAGGTGGGAGTCGGTATGGCCATTCGGGTGGCGATTAATGGGTTCGGGCGAATCGGGCGGAACGTGGTGCGGGCCGCCCGCAAGATGAACATCAAGGACATTGACTTCGTGGCGGTCAATGACCTGACGGACGTGAAGACGCTGGCGCACCTGCTGCGCTACGACTCGGTCCACGGGAAATTCGACGGGCACGTCGAAGCAAAGGAAGGCGCCATCGTCGTGGACGGCGATGAGGTCAAGGTGCTGAGCGAGAAGGATCCCGCTCGCCTGCCGTGGAAAGACCTCAACGTGGATGTGGTCCTGGAATCCACCGGGCGCTTCACCGACCGCGACTCCGCCGCGAAGCATCTCGCCGCCGGGGCAAAGAAGGTGGTCATCTCCGCGCCGGGCAAGAACGAGGACATTACGCTCGTGGTGGGCGTCAACGAGGAAAAGTACGATCCCGCCAAGCACCACATCATCTCCAACGCCAGCTGTACCACCAACTGCCTTGTGCCCGTGGTGCGCGTGATGCTCGACTCCCTCGGCTTCGTGCGCGGCTTCATGACCACGGTACACTCCTATACCAACGACCAGAACATCCTCGACCTGCCGCACAAGGACCTCCGCCGGGCACGGGCCGCGGCCATGTCCATCATCCCGACGACCACCGGCGCCGCGCGCGCGACAGCGCTC
>CBINCZ010000293.1:0-4045 GCA_966249295.1 uncultured Gemmatimonadales bacterium | reverse complement strand
CAGCGACGGGGAAACCGCTGCGCTGGAACATAGGGATGGGCGATATGGGCGGGATGGGAACGCGGGGCGAGGCGGGTGAGCGGACCGGCCCATCCTGCCCATCTCGCCCATCCCGCCCATCCTGTCTAGTCAACTTCAATATCCGCCGTCAGAAACGGGTTGGTCAGCCGCTCGACGCCAATGGTCGTCTCCGGCCCGTGCCCGCTCCGCACCACCGTGGAATCCGGCAGGGTGAGCAGGTGACGGTGGATGCTCTGCAGGAGTGTCGGCATGTCGCCGCCCGGGAGGTCGGTGCGGCCGATGCTGCCCGCGAAAAGCACGTCACCACAGAAGACCATGCCGTGCCCCACGAGGCTCACGCTTCCTGGAGAGTGCCCCGGCGTGTGCCGCACCTCGAAGGGGAAGCGACCGACAGTCAGCGTGTCACCGTGCGCAAGCATGTGCTCGGGCGGGGGCAGCGCGTCGAGCTGGATGCCAAACCAGCCCGCCTGTGTGACCGCCGCCTCATACAGCGCCCGGTCCTCGGGATGCAGCCAGATGGGGACGTTGACCCGGGCCTTGACGGCGCCCACACCGAGGACGTGATCCACGTGCGCGTGGGTCAGCCAGATGCCGGTGAGGGTCCAGGCCCGGGTGTTGAGCTCGGCGAGGAACATGTGTGGCTCCTCACCCGGGTCGATCAGGACAGCTTCCCGCCGCGTCGCGTCCGCCACCAGGTAGCAGTTCTCGGCGAACTGCCCGTTGGGCATCGTGACGACTTCAAGTTCAGACACCTTGCGCGGTCCCCTGGGTCCGGCGCTCGGCCAAATACTTCTCCACTGCAATGGCGGCGGTCGTGGCATCGCCGACGGCGGTGGTCACCTGGCGCGTCAGCTGCACCCGCAGATCGCCGGCGGCGAACAGTCCCGGGATCGAGGTCATCATCCGGTCATCGGTGATGAGATATCCGGCGGCGTCGTGGGCCACATGGTCCTTCACCAGCCAGCTGTTGGGCCGGAAGCCGATGAAGATGAAGCAGCCCGTGACCGCGAGCGTGGAGCGCTCGCCCGTCACCGTGTCCTCGAGGTGAACCTGGCGCAGGCCGCTGGGCTCGCCGGTCATCTCCGTGACCACCTTATTCCAGAGAACCTCGATCTTCGGGTTGGCGAACAGGCGCTCCTGCAGCAGCTTCGAGGCCCGGAATTCGTCCCGCCGATGAATGACGTACACCTTGCTCGCGTAACGGGTGAGGTAGTCTGCCTCTTCCACGGCAGCGTCGCCACCGCCCACTACGGCGATGGTCTCCCCCTTGAAGAAGGCGCCGTCGCACACCGCACAATACGACGTGCCGCGTCCGGCAAACTCGGCCTCGCCGGGCACGCCCAGCTTGGTGGGCGTACCTCCCGCGGTCAGGATCACAGCCGGGGCCACGTAGGTATCGCCCGAGGCGCATGCCACGTCGAACAGCCCGTCGTCGCGACGGCTGATGGACTCGACCTCTTCCTGGCGAATCTCAGCGCCGAACTTGACCGCGTGCTCGGTCATGAGGCGCGCCAGTTCCCTCCCCTTGATGCTCTCGAAGCCGGGATAGTCCTCGATCAGTTCGGTGTTGAGCAGCTCACCGCCCGGCACGCCCCGCTCCAGCAGTACGGCCTTGAGCATGCCCCGCCCGGCGTACATCGCCGCGCAAAGGCCTGCGGGCCCGCCTCCGATGATGATGACGTCAAAATCCGTGATGGCGGCCACGCTCACTCCCACCCTGGTCGGGGCGCCTTCAGCGCCGGTTGTTCGCACATTGCCACAATATAGAACCGCCGGCGGTTCCAGCCGTCAGCCACGGACATGGAACGCACTCACGGCGCCGTGACAGGAAGAAATGGTCCCGATTACCGCCTCAAACGGCCCCTCCGCCTCGCCCGCCCGCTGCAGTTCTCCATCAGCCTGCAGCACCTCGGCGGCGTCGAACATACCCACGCCGAAGGTGCGGTGGCGGCAATGCAGGATCAGGGGACCGGCAACCCGATGGTCGGTAGCGCGACGTCGCGCCAGCTCGGCCACGGCTTCGCGCATTTCCCATGATCTTGGCGCCCGGATTACGGGACAGGTCGCCGGCTCGATGCAATGCACCGGGCAGATCCAGTCGGCATACGAGAGATACCGGGTGCCGTCGGCATGCAGGACATCGTACGGTGTCCCGCCCGGTGTATCGAGCGACACCCGCTCGACAGCCCGGCCGGGCCAGCGCAGGCGGGCCCGCCGCTCGAGCCACTCGAACATGAGGTGCGGCATGAGCGGTGACGGCACGATCGCATCACCTTCTCCCGCTTCCCCGCCCAGCCATGCGTCAAAGAAATCGCTCCACTCGCCCCGGTGCAGCTCGCGTGCGGCGTCGGGCACCATCGCGGCCACCGTGCACTCCGGATTCCGATCCACCACGATGACACGCCGATAGCGGATGGCGCCCCGGTCACGCGCGGCCGTGAGCTGGCCGGCGTAGAACGAGCCGTAACAGCCGCCACCGACCACCACGATGTCGCGGAATTCCAGTTCAGCGGAGGAGCCGGCCACCGTCCACCACGAGAATTTCGCCGGTCACGAAGTCGCCGCCCTCGAGGAGATACAGGAGAGCGTTGATGGCATCCTGGGGCGTGCCCAACCGCCGGAGCGGAGTGCTGTCAGCCAACCGGGTCCGTTCAGCTTCCGTGTAGGAATCCGGCACCAGGACCGTGCCGGGTGCGATGGCGTTGACATTGACGTCAGGCGCGAGGGCGCGCGCCAGCACCTTGGTGAGCATCACCACGCCGGCCTTGGCCACCGAATGCGCGGCATAGCCGGGCCACGGTTCCAGCCCGCCGAGGTCGGCGATGTTGACGATGCGCCCGCGCGCTTGCCGCAGCATCGGCGCGGCTCCCTGCGCAACGAAGAAGGGCGACCGGAGATTGAGGTCCAGGATCTCGTCATACTGGGCGATCGACGTGCTTTCGAACCCGATGTGATACATCACCGCGGCGGAGTTCACCAGCACATCGAGTCCGCCCAGCTCCGCGGCGGCCCGGGGCCCGAGCCGCTGCGCCGCCTCCGCGTCAGTAAGATCGGCCTGAAAAACCTCGGCGCGCCCGCCGGCGTGGCGGATTTCGTCACGCAGCGACTCGGCGCCCTTGGCGGACCGGTGATAATGCAGAGCCACCGACATCCCGCGCCCGGCCAGTGCGCGGGCAAAGGCCTGTCCGAGCCGCTGACCGGCTCCCGTAACCAGCGCAACGCGGCCGGCGAGTTCCATATCACGCCCTGCGCGAGGTCACCGCGCGAATTTCACCGGTCACCGATTCGCCCGGCGCAGCGAGCGCCATGACTGCGCCAGTGATGTCTTCGAGTTCCACGTAGTCGGCATCGGTCCCGACCGATGCCGTATTCTCCGCGGTTCGCACCATCGCTGGTGCGATTGCATTCACCCGGATGCCGCGGGGAGCCAGCTCGACTGCCAGCGCCGCCGTCAGTGCAGCCACCGCACCCTTGGCCGCGCTGTAGGCCGAGAGGTTGGCTTCGGGATGCTTCACGGCGATGGAGGCAAAGTTCACGATGCAGCCTTTTGCCTCCGCGAGGGCCGGAACCGCCGCCTGCGAGACGAGAAAGGCGGTCTTCACGTTGATCGAGAGCTCGCGATCGAGCGCCGCCCTGGTCACGTTCTCAAAGGGGCCGTACGTCGTGAGGCCGCCCGCCACATTGACAACCACATCGAGCCGGCCGAAGTGCTTGCGTGCAGTTTCTACCGCGAGGAGGGCTACGTCAGGCTCGGTGAGGTCACCCGCCGCAGGCCGTGCATCAACGCCGGCGCGCACGAACTCGCGAACTCGCTCGGCTACACCCACGGCATTGCGATCGCTGGCCACGATACGCGCGCCGGCCTTACCGAACGCCAGTGCAACGGCATTGCCTATCTGCCCCGCCCGGCCCACGCCGGTCACGAGGACGACTTTTCCGGTGAAATCGGGATTGGTCATGTGTACTCCATCGGCGGCTCGGCGGCTCGGCGGCTCGGCGGCTCGGCGGCTCGGCGGCTCGGCGG
>CBINCZ010000292.1:0-4065 GCA_966249295.1 uncultured Gemmatimonadales bacterium | reverse complement strand
GCTCGCTAAATTAGCCGGGCAAATTGCCGAGTCCAGGTTTTGCGCGTTTCTACGCGCGCGCGAGGAGGGAAACCAGTTGAGCATCGGACCACTCGACATTCAGCACCGGTTCGCGTTCCACGCGGCCACAACGCAGGAGAAGCGAGACGCGCACACCAGCGTGCGGCAGCACTGCCGGCGACTCGCGGACGAACTCGACACGCAGCTTCCGGACGGGCGCGAGAAGTCGCTCGCGATCACGAAGCTGGAAGAGGCCATGTTCTGGGCGAACGCGTCGCTCGCGCGCCACCAGGACGGCCCGACGGACACGGAGGCGCCGCCCCCGTGGCACAGGCCGTGACCGAGGTCGAGCTGGAACGCGAGGTGCGCCGGCTGCTGCAGGTCTACCGGTTGCAGCGCGTGGCCTTCCACGTGCCCGACGCGCGCCGCATGACGCCCGGCCTGCCGGACTGGATCATCATCGGCCGCCGGGTGCTGTGGCGCGAGCTCAAGAGCGCATACGGGCCGGTCTCGCGCGAGCAGCGCCACGTGGGCTACGTCCTGCAGGCCGCGGGCGAGGACTGGGCCGTCTGGCGGCCGGTCGACCTGCACTCCGGCCGGATCGAGCGCGAGCTCGAAGGGCTCGCGGACCTGTAGAGACCAGGAGACCCCCGGGAGCCTGCTGTCTCCCGGGGGCCCGGTGTCACACGTACGGAACGGTCAGGACTCTATCGGCCCGAGGTAGCCGAGGATGCGCACCGACGCGCCGACTACATCGTCGGCCCGCGTGATCGGCTCCCCCCAGGACGTCCAGAACCACAGTTCGTTGCAGTCGTCCGGGCGCCGGCTGCAGGTGACATGGTCGGCGCGGCGCCGCGCGTTCTCGCAGCATCCCGAGCTCTGGGGGTTCCGGACGCGTACGCCGGTCGGCGTGCGCTCGTAGGTGAGTACGGGCATCGCGTCCATGCGGACGGCGAGCGCGTCCAGGCGCGCCGCCGCGTGCGCGGCGGTGGGGGTTTGTGTGGTCATGGCGACAGTGTAGAAGGCAGTAGAAGTCTATGGACGTTTCTAGCCTATTCCAGTCGTTTATGCAGGTCAGGTGCGGTCTAGGTTCCGGATCATGGAATGGGACCCGACGCGCTACCGATACGTCCAGATCGCCGATGACCTCGCCGAGCAAATTGCGGACGGCCGGTTGCCGCCGCGCGCCGCGCTGCCCAGCATCGACCGCCTGGCGGAGGAGTACGGGGTGGCACGGATGACGATCATCCGGGCAGTGCGGGTTCTCACGGACAGGGGGCTCGTGGTGGTCCTGTCCGGCCGGGGGACGTTCGTGCGTCCCCCGGCCGGTGACCAGGACTCTTCCTCGGCCGAGGAACAGGGCTAGGCCGCGTCGTCGGGCAGCTGCTCTGCAGCGCGGCGCCGCCGGCGTTCGGCCGGCTGGATCTGCAGGGCGGCCCGCACGGCGTCCACCGGCCGCACGGCGGTATAGATGCTCGTGGTCGACGGGCTCGCATGACCGAGCACGTCCTGGACGACGCGCAGGTTGCCGCCGCTGGTCTCTAGCATCTCTGTGGCGTAGAAGTGGCGCAGCTGGTGAAGCGTCTCCTGGAAGCCGCAATCATGCAGGTAGGCGTTCGCCACGTTCGAGATCGTGGCGGGCCGATTGGGGCCGGTCCCTCGCAGTCGCAGGAACAGGTAGCCGCGGCGGGGCAGCCCGTAGGCCTGCAGCTCGCTCCATGCATAGGGAACGAGCGGCACCATGCGGACCTTGGCGCCCTTGCCCATGAGCTCAGTGACGCGGATCATCGGCGGCCGCCAGGTGTTGAGAATGTCCTCCCTGGTCAGGTACGCAATCTCCTGGGCCCGAAGGCCTGCGTACGCGGCCAGGACGAGCCACGGGCGCACCCGCATCGGCGCGTGTTCGATGGCGTAGTCAAGATCGTCTTCGCCGATCGGGCGGGGGAGTCCAATGCGCCGTTTCGGCGCGGGGAGGTCCCGGGCCGGCGAGGTCGGGACGTGGCCCTGTCTCTCCAGCCACGCATACATGGCCTTGACGGTGTTGACGTAGGCGATGATCGAGTTTCCGCAGCATGCGAGCTCGGTGCGCCACCGCATCAGGTCATGCGACGTGGCCTCTGTGAGTGGTTTGTCGAGCCAGATCATCAGGCGTCGGATCCGCCGGGCGTACTCCCGTTGCGTCCGGTGGCTTCGCCCCTTGAGTCTCAGTCGTTCGATGTACTCCGATACGAGCAATTCGTCCCCGTGTCCCATAACGTGAGAATCTCCCGCCATGTCAGGCCGCGCGAGTTACTACGGGGACATGCTCCGCTAGCGCCAGAGTCATGTAAGAGGAGGTCAGAGGCGATATTTCGTGGCCGCTACCGGACGACTCAGTAGTAGTCCCATACGAAACGCCCTCGAAGAACGCGCTCACTGGCACGTCCAGGAGCGCCGCGAGCGCCATGAGATCGTTGACGTCGAACGGTGTCTCGCCGGACAGCCGGCGGCCGATATAGGCCGGTTTCCAGCCGATCTCCCGCGCTGCCGCGCGACCGCTCATTCGCCGCCGCGCGAGTGCGGCCCGCACCTCTGCGGCCACCTGCTCGTGGGGGAGCTCTGCGATCTGATCCATGGTGATCAGAGTACGCGCGCGTCGCTCAGCGGCACAACATCCCCGAAGTAATGTGCGCGTCCCCCTTGCGCTGTCTCGCTCAGCGGAGCAATACTCCTCTTCCATGAGCACTCAGACCACCGTGACCGATGACGCCTATGTGGCGTTCCGGGTGCGGTACGAACTGACCAAGCGGAAGATGTCCGTCCGCAAGCTGGCGCGCGAACTCGACATGTCGCCGAGCAAGCTGCAGCGCCGTGTCAGCGCTCACGTGCCGTTCCGGACGGACGAGATCCAGGACATCGCCGAGATGCTCGGTGTCGAGGTGGCCTGCTTCTTCCCGCCGACGCAGTCCCAGGCGCGTGCGTCGTGAGCGGCAACGAGTTCGTGCCGCCGCCCGCCTACACGCCGGAGGACATCCAGCGATTGGCGAACGTCGCCGCGCGGAACGGCATCATCGCCACCACGGAGTGGGACGTCCGCAAGACCGTTGACGTGATCCGCGAGCAGGTGCGGCGGCACCGGGACGACTACATGGTCCAGCAGGCCATCTTCCAGGGCGGGCTGATGGCGGACGAGTTGCTGCCCCTGCTGTGCGACGCTCCCGAGCGGTTCGGCGAGGCGCTGATGATGCTCGCGGCGCTGCTCGGACCGAAGGTGTACGAGGGTGCCACCGGGCGGGACCTGGTCAGCATCATCAGCGCCGCCGGCTACCGGCTTCACCAGGGGGAAATGCCGTGAGCCTCATAGGGGCCATCCTCGCCCAGGCCATCGGCTACGCGGTGGTGCTGGCCGTGGTCTGCGCGGCCGTCGCCCTGCTGATCAACGGCGTCCGCAACGCCTTGCACGCCGTGACGTTGCTGCGTCAGACCCGCCTGCAGCACCGCCTCGCCGTGCTGGAGAACCGCATCACCGACGTGTCCCGGCGCCTGCGGCTGATCGAGGCTCCCCTCGACCGGCTCGTGTCCGACCTGCAGGACGTGGCAGAGCCGGGCCCAGCCCGGCCCGGCTCCCAGAACCACACATCGCCGCCCCCCGCCGACGTCCAATCAGGAGAAGGGAAGGCCTGACCATGATGGCAGAACAGGAGCCGATGCGCGTCGTGTTCGACGCCGGAAAGCTCACCGACGCGCAGCGCGACGGGGTGGCGTGCGTGCTCTGCGGTGACGAGTACGCCCCGCACACCCCGTGCGGGGTGGTGGACGGCGGGCAGGTGTTCGCCTGCACCGTCCACAGCGACTACCCGACGTGGTGCCCGGCGGCCGTCCTGCAGGACGAGCCCGTCCCGGACACGAAGGAGTAGGGCCATGGACGACCTGCAGGTGATCACTACGGCGCTCGTCATCGGCATGGCCGGCCTGCTGATCATGATCGCGGTCATCCTCGCCATGGGCGTCGCTGCCCTGGCCCAGCGGATTATCCGGAGGAAGGCGCCCGCGCCCGCGGCCGCGGCCGCGCCGGTCAGCCGCCAC
>CBINCZ010000291.1:0-4069 GCA_966249295.1 uncultured Gemmatimonadales bacterium | reverse complement strand
AGGTGCGCGCGGAGGCGAAGCCGGTGTCGCCGGCGGCAAGCTCGAGCACCCGATCTGGAATGCCAAGCATCTGCAGCACCTTTTCCGCGTGACCGGTGAGGAGCGCATGTTCCTCATCCGACCGGTCAGCAGGCACCAGTCGCACCAGTTCAACCTTGTCGAATTCATGCACCCGGATCAGGCCCCGGGTGTCCTTGCCGTGCGCCCCTGCCTCCCGCCGGAAGCAGGGCGTGAATGCCACCAGACCGATGGGAAGCGCCGACGCGTCGAGGATCTCGTCGCGATGAATATTCGTGACGGGCACTTCAGCGGTCGGGATCAGGAAGAAGTCATCTTCCGCGGTCCGGTAGAGGTCTTCCTCGAACTTGGGCAACTGGCCGGTGCCGATCAGTGACGCCCGATTCACCAGCAACGGGGGCGCCACCTCGGTGTACCCGTGCTCGCGGGTGTGCAGGTCGAGCATGAAGCCGGCGAGCGACCGCACGAGGCGAGCCCCGAGGCCGGTGAAGAGCGGAAACCCCGAGCCCGCGAGCTTGGTCCCGCGTGGAAGGTCGAACAGCCCGAGCGCCTCCCCCAGCTCCCAGTGCGGCCGAGGCTCGAAGTCGAACGAGGGTGGGTCACCCCACGTCCGGACTACTCGATTGGCGGACGCATCGCCGTCGGGTACTACGGGATGGGGCAGGTTGGGCAGCCGAAGAAGTTCGCGCTCCAGCCGCCCATCAATCTCTCGCACCTCTGCGTCGAGGGCCTTGACCTCCTCACTCGAGGCCTTGAGCGCGGCGAGCAGTTCGTCCGCAGGTTCGCCCGCCTTTTTCCGGCGGGCGACCGTCTCGGACGCCGCGTTGCGCTCGGCCTTGAGCGACTCGACGCGCGCGAGCAATGCCCGCCGCTGCGCGTCGAGCGCCAGCAGTTCGGTCACGACCGCGTCCAGCGACGGGTCCTGACGGCGAGCCAGCGCCGCGCGCACCTCGTCCGGCTCCTGCCGGAGGCGCTTGATGTCGATCATGCGAGTCTTACTTGTCGGGCAGGCCGGGCTTGAGCCCGACGTAGCCGCAATTCTGGTCGGCCAGGACTTCGAAGGTGACCGTACGGGCCGTCGCATCGAGTTCGAGAATGCGGAGCTTGCCGTAGAGCGGCACCTGCAGTGCGTTGCAGACGACGCGGGACCGCGCCGCGAAGACGTCGCCCACCGCGAGTTGCAGCGTGTCCCGGGTGGTGTAGCCGTTGATCGGTCCCTGCTCGATGTCGGCAAACGCCTGCTGGGACCGCTGGAGCCCGGGCTGCAGCCCACCGGTGGGGAAATTGAGCCCCGCCCGCGGAATGAAGACGGGGACGTCCCCACGGATATCAAAGGCGATGTCGAAATCCGCACTGAGATCGGTACGCACGCCGCGTGGCCCCGCCACCGACAGTGCGCTCGGCAGCTGGATGGCGGTCCCCGTCAACGCCGAGATGGAAATGGTATCCACCACGTTCTCGATCTGGGGATCGGGCAATGCATTCGGGTCGCCGCAGGCGCAGACAAGCACCACACCGGCAAGGGAGAGAATTGAGGCGCGCATGTGCGGTGAAGAGTAAGGATTGGCCGGCGGAGGGTCAATCTTTTCTTGACTTCCCTGCAGGCGTTTCCTACAATCCCGCCTTGTCTTTCCCCTCCGTGCGGGAGCTGCCCATGCCGAGCCTGGCTGAACTGGTCGATGACCTCGCCACCCGACCCGGCGTCACCGCAGTACTGGTCGCGAGCCCGGACGGTCTTCCCATCAGGAGTGCAGGCCATTCCCTGGATGCCGAAGCGCTCGCGGCATTGACCGTCACCATCGCCCGATCCGCAGCCCGGCTGGGCGACTCGGCGCACATCGGCGCGGCCGCGCGCTATGTCGTGGAATGCGCGGGCGGACTGGCCCTGGGGGGCGTCATCCGTGACGGTAACTGGCTACTGGTGCTGACCGAGCCCTCGGCGGACATCGGTCAGCTCCTGTTCGAACTTCGCCAGGAAGGGCCTGCCCTTGCTGCCCAGCTGTAGCGCGTCCCGGGTTCAATCCGTCCCACTGCGGTCCCGCCGATGAGGTGGGCCGTGCTCCTTGCCGGCGGCTCCGGCACCCGCTTCTGGCCTCTCAGTTCGCCCTCGAATCCCAAGCAGCTCCTCCCGCTGACCGGGTCCGGCTCGACCGCCGAGGATACGGTTGCTCGGCTGGAGGGTCTGATCCCCACCGAACGCATCCTGCTGGTCACCGGTGCAGCACTCGCCGGGCCGCTGCAAACCCGCCTCGGCCTGGCCGATGGCAATGTGCTGGTGGAACCTCGGGCCGCCTCGACGGGGCCGGCACTGATCTGGGCGTCCCACGAGGCACTGCGAAGGGATCCCGACGCCGAGGTGCTGTCCCTCCATGCCGACTGGGCCATTGGCGACCCGGCGGCATTCCGTCGGACCGCGTCGCAGGCCTTGGAGACCGCGGCGCTGCACGACCGGCTGGTGACGGTTGGCATGATTCCGTCCCGTCCCGAGACGGGCTACGGCTATATCGTCCCGGGAAAGCTGCTCGATGACACCGCGCGCTCCGTGGCCCGGTTCCAGGAAAAGCCGGACGCCGCCACGGCGCTGGACCTCATGGCGGCCGGCGCGCTCTGGAACAGCGGCCTCTTCGCCTGGAGCGCGAGTCGCCTGCTGGATGAGGTGCGGCGCCACACTCCCGAGGTGGCCTCGGCGCTGCCCCGCCTCGATGCCGGCGACGTCGAAGGATTTTTCCGCAAGGTCACGCCGATCTCCATCGATGTCGGCGTCCTGGAGCGGAGCAATCGGGTGGCAGTCGTAAGCGGCGCGTTTGCCTGGGATGACATCGGGACGTGGGAGGCGCTGGCCCGGGTGCGGCCCAAGGATCCGTCCGGCAACGTCATCGTGGGACCCGCCGTGGCCCATGAGTCGCACGACTGCATCATCTGGTCGTCCGGGGAGCCAATCGTGGTGAGCAACGTGCAGGAGCTGGTCGTGGTGCAGGCCAACGGCCGCGTGCTGGTCATGCCGCGCCAGGACTCTGCCGATCTTAAGAAGGTGCTCGACGCCTTGCCGCCCGCAGTCCGGGACCTTCCGTGATGCAGCTCGTCCTGCTGGAGCCGGACGATCCCGACGGCCGGTGGGCACCCTTCACCGGGGTGCGCCCGGTGGCGGAGCTCCGGGCCGGCGCGTGGCGCATCCGGGAGCGTTGGGAGCAGGCGCTGGGCATCAGCTGCGGGCTCATCGCCGGCGAACAGGTGCGCGGCTTCGTGGACGTGGACACACCGGAAGTCGCCGCGCCCTCGCCGCTGCGTGGCCCTGTCATCATCGCATCGTCCGAATTCGCGCCTGCCCCCGGACGTCTCACCCTCGCTCCTGGAGTGGAGCGGCTGGTCGCGAACGGTCGCACCGTTGCACGCATCGTACGTGAGGGCTCCAGTCCTCTCACGCTCGATGGCGACGGAGCCGCCGCCGAGGTCGCCGGACTCTGGCTCGCAGGAACGGACGCACTGCTGACCGCGCTGGAGCAGTTTCTCCCCGACGACTGCCGCGCGGCGAACGGCGGCGGGCTGCCGCCGGGTGTGCTCGTGCTGGGAGAGCAGTCGGAGGTGCGAGTCGGAAATGCCATCGTCGAGCCCGGCGTGGTCTTCGATGTCCGACACGGCGCGGTGGCCGTAGGCCACGGCGCCGAGATACGAAGCGGCACCCGGCTCGAAGGACCCTGCTGGATCGGCGAGCATGCCAAGGTCGTTGGCGGTTTCATCCGGCAGAGCGTGATCGGGCCCCACGTCGTGGTGCGCGGCGAGGTGTCCAGCAGCATCTTCACCGGCTACTGCAACAAGGCCCACGACGGCTTCGTCGGCCACAGCATCCTGGGTCACTGGGTCAACCTCGGCGCGCTGACCACGACGTCCAACCTCAAGAACACGTATGGCTCGGTGCGGCTCGAGACACCGCAGGGCCCGCGTGACACCGGGCGGCAATTCGTAGGCAGCTTCATCGGCGACCATGCCAAGACCGCACTCGGGACGATGCTCGGCACTGGGACCATCGTTGGGGCCGGCGCGAGCGTGTTCG
>CBINCZ010000290.1:0-4085 GCA_966249295.1 uncultured Gemmatimonadales bacterium | reverse complement strand
TGCTCTCCCTGTTGCTGGTAGGGCTGCTCGGATCCCTGATCCTCGAGCGGCTGGCCTTCTGGCTGGAGGAGGCACCGGCGGTCATGCGCGTGGTCGCCACGATCGGCATCATCGTGTTGCTGCAGTCGCTGCTGTTTGTGGGGTATCCCCGCACGCTGGTGGCCATCGCAGCCTGGCGCAAGTTCTCTGGCGTGCCGGCACCCAGGGACGATGCGGATGCCCGCTATGACCACGTGGAGGACTGGACCGCGCGCGGCGAGGCCACCTGCGAGGTGATTTACGGGGACAACTACGAGAAGCTGCGCGAGAGCGTGCGCGCGCTGCATCCGGCGCTGGATCAGTGGATGATCACCGAAGGATACGGTCGCACCCTCAGCCGGCCGGGGCTCGACCTGATGCGGCGGGAGCTGTGCATCGTGGCGCAGACGGCTGTGCTGGAGACGCCACGCCAGCTGCATTCGCACCTGCGTGGCTCGCTCCATGCCGGAGCGTCGTTTGCGCAGGTCGAAGCGGTGCTGTCGGTCGTGAACCCGTTGCTGAGCTTCGACCAGTGGAAGAAGGTCAAGGAGCTCTGGCGCACTGTGCGCGATGGCTGGAGTGCGGGGGCCGATGTTCATTGACCGTGCGGTCGTGAAGGTGACGGCGGGCACGGGCGGATCGGGCGCTTCCTCGTTTGCGCGGTTCAAGTACAAGCCCAAGGGTGGTCCCGACGGCGGCGACGGCGGCAGGGGCGGGAGCGTGTATGTCGAGGGCGACGTCAACCTGGCCACGCTCCTCGACTACCGGTATCGCACGCACTGGAAAGCCGAGCGGGGCGAGCACGGGAAGGGCAAGACCCAGACTGGGCGCTCGGCGCCGGACGTGGTCATGCCGGTGCCGCCCGGCACGGAGATTCGCGACGCCGACACGGGGGAGCTGCTGGGAGAAGTGCTGAAGGCCGGCGATCGGGTGCTGGTCGCTCGCGGAGGCCGGGGCGGCCGTGGGAATGCCCACTTCGCCACCGCAACGCACCAGGCGCCGCGCGAATGGGAGCCGGGCGAAGAGGGGCAGGAGCGCCAGGTGGAGCTGGTGCTCAAGCTGCTTGCGGATGTGGGACTGGTGGGCGAGCCCAATGCCGGCAAGAGCACGCTGCTCTCCGTGCTTTCCGCCGCCCGGCCCCGCATCGCTGATTACCCCTTCACGACGCTGGAGCCAAACCTGGGCGTGATGGACCTGGGGGAGGGACGCTCCATTGTCATTGCCGATATACCCGGCATCATCGAGGGCGCCCACGCGGGCAAGGGTCTCGGCCTCAAGTTTCTCCAGCACGTGGAGCGGACGCGGCTGCTGGCGTTTCTCGTGCCCCTCGATGCGCCTGATCCCCAGCGGGTGCTCGACCAGCTGCGGACCGAAATTCGCGAGTACAGCACCTCGCTCTTCGAGCGGCCATTTGTGGTGCTGCTCACCAAGCGCGACCTGCTCCCGGCCGACGCGGCGCTGGCCGAGCTCGACGCTCCGGATGCCCGCTGGGTACTGCCCATCTCAGCGGTGTCGGGTGCGGGCATTGATGAATTGAGGGAGAAGTTGTGGGCTGTGAGCCGGGAGCTGAGAGCTGAGGGAGGATAGTTCTCTTAGCTCTCAGCTCTCTTCCTGATCTCCCGATCTTCGAGGGAAACTCCCATGCACGACCGCGCCGCCTATGTCGCACTGGCGCTGACGCCGGGAATCGGCAGCGCCCGACTCCAGAACCTGCTCACTGCCTGCGGATCAGCCAGCGGCGCCCTCTCGGCGCCGCTCGCGTTTTTGAGCTCCGTGCCGGGTATTTCGGCGGCCGCCGCCTCGACCATCAAGGGGCGGCGCGTCGCCGATGGCGAGCGGGTGCTCGCGGCCGCAGAGCAGGCAGGGGTGCTGGTGCTGACGCCGACGGACCCGGGATTTCCGGCACAACTCCGGGAGATTCCCGAACCCCCTGAGCTGCTCTTCGCTGCGGGAAGGATCGAATTGCTGGACCGGCCTGCGGTCGCCATCGTGGGGAGCCGGGATCACACCGCTTATGGGGCGCAGGTCTGTGCCATGATCGGTGGCGGTGCCGCTCGCGCTGGCCTCGTTGTGGTGAGCGGCATGGCGCGTGGTCTCGACGCTGTGGCCCACGTGGCGGCCCTCGATGCCGGCGGCGGCAGCATCGGCGTGCTCGGCAACGGCATCGGCGTGATCTATCCCGCCGCCAATCGTGAGCTGTACGAACGGATGAGCAGCGACGGGCTGCTCCTCACGGAGTTTCCACCGGGCGAACGGCCACACGCCGGCGGCTTTCCCAGGCGGAATCGGCTGATCAGTGCCCTCGCGCGGGTGACGATCGTGGTCGAGGCGGCACCAGGGAGTGGCGCGCTGATCACCGCCGGCACTGCCCTGGATCAGGGACGTGATGTCCTGGCCGTGCCCGGCCCGATCACCAGCCGCACCTCGGGTGGCACCAATGCGCTGATCCGCGATGGAGCGCACCCATTGCTGGAGCTGAACGATCTTTTTCAGTTCTACGGCGAAGCCGTACCGGACTCGGCGCCGCCACGGGCAGCCGAGCCCACCCTGCCGGCAGATCTCGATCCGCAGGAACGTGGCCTGGCCGAGCTGCTGTCCGGTGGCGAGCGTCAACTCGATGCATTGGCCCTCTCCGCCCGGCGCAGCGTGGCCGATGTCCTCTCCCTCCTGGCATCCCTGGAGATTCAGGGGCTGGTGGAACGGAAGCCAGGAAACGTTTTTGGACTGAGGGCATAGGGCATAGGGCATAGGGCATAGGGCGTAGGGAGTCGCGGGTCTCGAGTCACGGGTCGTGAATCCCATGCCCCATACCCCATGCCGCAAGCCCTAAGCCCTGAGCCCTATACCCTAAGCCCTGCGTCCATGCACCTCTACCTCCACATCCCGTTCTGCGCCCGGCGCTGCAGCTACTGCGATTTTGCCATCGCGGTGCGACGGGAGGTGCCGTCGGTGCAGTATGTAGATGCGGTGCTCACCGAATTGCGCCATGTGCTGGAACAGGACGCCTGGGTGCACGAGTCGCCCGTTATCACCGTGCATCTCGGTGGCGGGACGCCGAGTCGGCTGGCGCCAAAGGAAGTTGTGCGGCTCCTGCATGGCCTCCGCGAACGATTGTCGTTCGCGTCCGACATCGAGATTGCGCTCGAGGCCAATCCGGACGACGTATCGGCCGAAGCGGCAGGCACGTGGCGCGAGGCCGGGGTGAACCGTGTGTCGCTCGGCGTGCAGAGCTTCGATGATCGAGTGCTGCAATGGATGCACCGTACCCATGATGTGGCGCAGGTGGGCAAGGCGGTGGATACCGTGCGTCGCTCAGGAATTGAGAACCTGTCGCTGGACCTGATATTTGCGCTGCCCACGGCGCTGCAGCGGGACTGGGCGAGCGACCTGGACTCGGCTTTGGCACTCGAGCCCACACACTTGTCGCTATACGGCCTGACCGTGGAGCCTGGCACACCACTGGGGCGATGGACCGCGCGCGGTGAGTGTCGCACTACGGACGACGACACATACGCCGCGGAATATCTCATGGCCGCGGAGCGTTTCACTGCCGCCGGCTGGGACCATTACGAGGTCTCCAACGCCGCGCGAGGCGGGTTCCGCTCGCGCCACAACCAGGCCTACTGGCAGCGCCGCGACTATCTCGGCCTCGGCCCCTCAGCCCACTCGGCTCACGGCCGCGTGCGCCGCTGGAACATCCGCGAATGGACCGCGTGGCAGGAGGCAGTGCGGGAGGGAACGGCAACGGTAGATGCATCCGAAACACTCAGCGATGCGCAGGAACTGCTGGAACGCCGATATCTCGGCCTGCGCACATCGAGCGGCGTGGAGGCCGAATTGATCCCGGCCGAAGCGAGGGTTCGCTGGATCGATGCAGGCTGGGCCCGGGAGTCGGATGGCAGCATTTCGCTGACCGTCGAGGGCTGGCTGCGGCTTGATGCGCTGATTGCGTCGTTGTAGCTCGGTGCCGCTGCGCTCGCGGCCGCATCACCGCCGGGCGCTGCAGTTCGCACGGGTGGGGGAGATCAAATTCGGGCTGCCGCTCAATGACGCGCCCTCTGGTGACA
>CBINCZ010000289.1:0-4090 GCA_966249295.1 uncultured Gemmatimonadales bacterium | reverse complement strand
TTAGCTCTCAGCTCTTAGCTCTTAGCTCTTAGCTCTTAGCGCGTAGCTCTCAGCTCACAGCTCTCCGCTCTCCCCCTCCCCCGAATCCAGCCTGCGCAACTGCGCCGCGCCGGCCAGTCTGGTCAGCAGGCGGCGCGGGGAAAGGCGCACGGCCTGCGCGTGCATCTTGTTGACCACCCCGGGCACCACGATCCTCTCGCCACGCAGCGTCGCAGTGTAGGCCACCTCGGCGACGCTGCGCGCGTCCATCCGGGCGCCCATCATCGGGGACGATCGGAATCCGGCGCGCGCCGCAAAGCCGGTCTCGGTCGGACCGGGGCAGAGGGTTGTGACCGTCACCCCGGTGTCCCGCAGCTCTTCAGCGATCGCCTCGGAGAATGAGAGAACAAACGCCTTGGTGGCGAAATAGACGGCCTGGAAGGGCCCGGGCTGGAATGCGGCCGTGGAGGCGACGTTCAGGATCCTGCCGCGGCGATTCTCGAGCATCGCCGGGAGCAGTCGCTTCGTGAGAGTCACGACCGCAGCCACATTCAGCGCGATCATGCCCAGCTCCTGGTCGAGCGACGTCTCGGAAAAGCGCCCCGCCCCGCCGAAGCCCGCGTTGTTCACCAGGACGTCCACCCTGATGTCGGACGCGACGAGCGTCGAGAGCAGCCGCTCGACCTCGTCCGGCCTGCCCAGGTCGGCGGGGATGGTCGTCACGCTCGCGCCGTAGGCGTCGCGCAGTTGGCCCACCACCGGCGCGAGCCGCCGTGCGCTCCGGCTGACCAGCACCAGGGCAAACCCGTCCCGCGCGAAGAAGCGCGCGAGCTCGCGCCCGATCCCGCTGGATGCGCCCGTGACAAGCACCGTCGGCGTGCGGCTCGAAAGCCGGGGCGACATGTCAGCCGCGGTCATTGGTGCCCCGCGTCAGAACGCGCGGTCAACGGTGTGCGTGCGATGTCGGGGGGCCGAGGACCAGACGGCGGAGGGCCAACCCCAGCAAGGCGGCCGCGACCGCCGGCAGGAGAGCGAGCAGTGTCGCTGCAAGATTCGGACTAGGGGGAAATTCGATGGCCACGCCCGAGAGCGTCGCGCCAAGGTAGACCAGCGGCAGGCCGAGCCCCACCACGATGGCCGACATCCAGGCATACCCCGGGCGAACCACGGCCAGCAGGAAGCTGGCGGCGGCCAGCAGCACCGCCGTCATGAGCGCATTACCGGTCGTGAAGTTGTATATCCCTATCACGACCCCGGCGACCAGCGCGAAGAGCAGGAACAGCATGCGCATGAGGAACCGACCTCCGGAACGGACGCTGACTTGCACCCGCCGCCCTCTCGGCAGCAGGACAGGCAGGGCCTCGCCTCTATAATCCGTGCCAACGCGCTGACGCGCCAGTGCCGGTTGGATGTGCCGCCTCCTCGGGTCATGCTTCGGCAAGGGCTGGTATCTCCCGTCACGCCGCCACGTCACGCGATGCCACGGCGTTTCACCCAGCAAGTTAGCCGATCACGGCCGCGGACGGTGTGAGTCATGCCACATCGGCCCGGTGCTCACGAAATCTTCCGACGAGGCGTTTCACGGAGAGGCCCGGCAGGCGGCAGGCTTCCGAAGCGCCGCTCGCGAGCGCGAAATGCGTGCAACGCGGCCAGCAGGTCAGCCTCTGCAAAGTCGGGAAAGCGGACCGGCAGGAAGAGCAATTCGGCGTAGGCGCATTCCCAGAGAAGAAAATCGCTAAGCCGCTGTTCCCCGCCCGTCCGGATGAGGAGATCCACGTCAGGCGTGCGGGTGTCGCCGTGATCGGCGATGGCCAGCAGCCGGCCAAACTGATCCCGGGTCAGCTCCTCGGTGTCGCCCACGCACTGCGCCGCCCGGAGAATCGAGTCACGCGAAGAATAGTCCACCGCAATGCGGAGATGGAGCCTTTGCCCTGCGGCCGTCCGGGCTTCCGCGCGCTCGATTTCGCGTCGCACCGACGCGGCGATCCGGTCCCGGCGCCCGATGACGCTGAGTCGCGTCCCGGTCGCCTGGCAGCGCGAGGTCTCACTCCGCAGATACTCCCGGAAGAGGCGCATGAGCCACTGCACTTCGCGAGCGGGACGCTTCCAGTTATCGGAGGAGAAGGCGTACAGGGTCAGCGTGCCGATCCCGGCGCCGGGCGCCGCCTCGACCACCCGCCGCACCGCCTCCACGCCTTCACGGTGGCCGGCCGCCCGGGGCAGCCCTCGCTCGGTGGCCCAGCGGCCGTTGCCGTCCATGATGATCGCGACGTGGAGTCGTCCGGAAAAAGTTGTTTGTGTCACAAAGTTTGGCTCCCCAAAAAATCGTACGCATGCGTCGTACGTCGTGGGCTCACGCGGAGTCCCCAAGCCCTGCGCCCTACCCCTTCCTCGTCGCCTCGATCAGCGCTTCCATGTGCGCCAGGTAGTGCTCCAGGGCCCGGCGGCCCGCCGCGGTCAGCCGGTAATCGGTGCGTGGCAGCCGGCCCTCGAAGCTCTTGCTGCAGGCGATATACCCGGCATCCTCGAGCTTGCGTGCGTGCACGCTCAGGTTGCCATCGGTGGTCTTGAGCAGGGCCTTGAGCTCGGTGAAGGACAGCGTGGGATTGACCGCGAGCGCGCTCACGATGGCCAGCCGCATGCGCTCATGGATGACGCGATCGAGCGCCAGGGCCTGCCCTTCCTGGCCACCCCGCTCACCGGTCAGCTGGCGACGGCCTGCCGTCGCCTCCTGCTTCCGCGCCGCGCTGCTCTTAGCCACCGTGCCTCCGTGCAATCACGAGTCCAAACAATATGTGCAGGCCGCCGAATCCGGCCGCAAGCATCCAGTTGCCCCACGACGCTGGCAGCGCCAGCGTGGCAGCGCCAAGCGCCATGAAGCAGAGGCCCATGACCGGGACGACGCGCACCGAGAACGCGCCGCCCGTCACCACGCCCGTCCCATAGCAGAGCATCCACATGCCGGGCAACTGCGCGCCCAGCCCGCCGCGGTACAGCACCACCGTGAGCACGGCACCCACCAGGATGGGCGGGGCATAGCTCAGGAAGAAGCGCCGACCTTGATGCCCCAGCATCGGGGCGCCGATCCGGCGGGCCTTGCGGCTCATGGCAATGACCCCGATGACCGTACCGATCACCGCCTCGGCGAGCCACACCATGAGCCATTGGTGCGGCATGCCCCGGCTGGCCGCGACGGCCGAAGCCAGCAGCGCGGAGATCCCCATGGCCACGCCTCCCCAGCCCGGCACCGCGGTAAAGGTGCCGGCCCGCTCCATGGCGGAGCGGATATAGGAGAGGTTGTCCATGGCCCGGTCGTGCAGGGCCGCCGGCGGGTCAGGCCGGCGAGAGGGCGACACCATAAACTACTTTACATTATAAAGAAAGCGCAACCCCGGCCCACCCGCCGGGCTCACAGGGCCGTCGTGCAGTTGGGGCACTTCCGGGCCGCGAGCGGAATGGCCGTCGCGCAATAAGGACAGTCCTTGGTCGTGGGCGGGGCGGCCTCCGCCGGCCCCTGCAACCGGTTGGCGGCCCGGACCACAAGGTAGACGCAGAAGGCAATGATCAGGAAGGCGATGACGGCGTTGATGAACATGCCATAGTTCACCGTCACGGCGCCGGCCGCCTTGGCCTGCTCGAGCGTGGCCCCTGGCGGGAGCGCCGTGGTGCCCTCCTTGAGCAGGATGAACCGGTCGGTGAAATCCACGTGCCCCAGCGCCATGCCGATGGGTGGCATGAGGACATCGTCCACCAGCGACTTGACGATGGTGCCGAAGGCACCACCGATGATGATGCCGATGGCCATGTCCAGCACGTTGCCGCGCATGATGAACGCCTTGAAGTCCTTGAACATTCGAGCCTCGCTGTCAGGAGGGATCTGGCGCCGTGCCGCAGTAAGGATAACCTTCAGGGGCATCGTTCCATGCCAGGCCGCCGACCGGGTTCGTCGGCACCGTGACCTTACATATACGCCAACCAGCATCACGGCGGAAGGCGGAGCGCTGTGCACCGGTTCCGGCACGGCGCGTCCCCTCCCCCGACCCCATCCGAGGTGCGCTATGTACAGCTGGCGTCCGTTGCCCGCGCTGGTCGGCACTGCCGCACTCCTGCT
>CBINCZ010000288.1:0-4101 GCA_966249295.1 uncultured Gemmatimonadales bacterium | reverse complement strand
GGCGCGCAGGCGATTTCGCTTGCCGGGCTCACGCTGATGCCGGGCATGATCGAGGGGCACTCGCACCTGCTGCTCCATCCCTACAATGAGGCGCAGTGGGACCGGCAGGTGCTGTACGAGCCGCTGGCGCTGCGAATTGCGCGTGCCACTGTCGCCGCGCGCACCACACTCGACGCCGGCATCACTACCGAGCGAGACCTGGGCACCGAGGGCGCGGGGTACGCCGATGTCGGGCTGCGCGACGCGATCCGGCAGGGCATCATCCCCGGTCCCCGCATCCTCGCGAGCACGCGTGCGATCGTTGCCACCGGTTCCTACGGGCCGCGCGGCGCACCGGAACGGGAGATGGCGTACGGTGCGGAAGCAGCCGACGGCGTGGATGGGCTGACCCGCGTGATTCGCGACCAGATCGGCAAGGGAGCCGACTGGATCAAGCTGTACGGTGACTACGGGTGGGGCCCGCACGGCGAATCGGAGCCGACGTTCACCGAAGCCGAGATGAAGCTGGCGGTGGAAGTGGCAGGGAGCGCCAAGCGGTTCGTGGCCGTGCATACGGGCACCGCCGAAGGCATGCGCCGTGCAGCGCTCGCGGGCGTTCGGACTATCGAGCATGGTGACCGCGGCACGCCCGAGGTCTTCAAGCTGATGGCAGAGCACCATGTGGGATACTGCCCCACGCTGGCCGCGACCGAGGCGATTTCCATCTATCGTGGCTGGAAGCCGGGCCAGCCCGAGCCGCCCGCGATCCGCCGCAAGCGGGAGAGCTTCCGCGCCGCACTCGACGCGGGGGTGGCCATCTGCTTTGGCGGAGACGTGGGTGTCTTCTCCCACGGCAACAACGTGCGGGAGCTGGAGCTGATGGTGGAGTACGGCATGACGCCGGCGCAGGCCGTCCACGCCGCGACCGCCGGCAATGCCGACATCCTGGGCCTCGATGACCGCGGCCGCATCAAGCCCGGCCTGCTCGCGGACCTGATTGCGGTCGAGGGCGATCCGACGAAGGACATCGGGGCGCTGCGGAAGGTGAAGTTTGTGATGAAAGGCGGGAAGACGGAAAGGCGGGAAGACGTGAGGTAGGGCGGGAAGTCGGGAAGACGGGAAGACGGGAAGGAATCAGTCCTCCAGATCTTCCCGTCCTCCCGCCTTCCCGACTTCCCTTCTTCCCACCTTCCCAACTATCGACATCCCTCCCCACGTCACCACCAGCAACCCTCCGACGATCATGGCCGAGACCGGGTCGCCCAAGATCATGCCGATGAGGAGCGCAATGGCCATGAGGAGACCGAGCGCCGGCAGCCACGGGTAGCCCCACGCCCGGAATGGCCTCGCCGTCGCGGGTTCCTTCCGGCGCAGGACGAAGAGCGCCGAAAACGCCGCGACGTACAGCAGCACGACCAGTATGATGTCCACTGCCACGACGGCGGAGAATGATCCCAGGAGAAAAAATCCCACCATCACCGCGATGCTCAGCGCCAGGGCGATGGCGGGGGTTCCACCCTTGTTCACGCGGGTGGCAAGCCGGGGAAAGAGCCCGTCCTCCCCCATGGCGAGAATGACGCGTGGCGCCGCCATGATCTGGGCATTGACCGTGCCGAGGATGGACACCACCATGATCAGCCGGATGACGGTATCGCCCTGCGCCCCGAAGACCAGGCGAGCTACAGTCCCACCTACGAAGCTGTCGTGCGCCATGTTCTCGATCGGCAGGACGGCGAGAAACGCGGCATGCAGCAGGAAGTAGATCACGATCACGAGGCCAAGGCCGCGAAACATGGACTGCGGAATCGTCCGACCGGGGTCGGTGATCTCGCCACCGCAATAGAGCACCACGTAATAGCTGTCGTAGGTGAAGATCACTCCCTGCATCGCGACGCCGAAGGCCAGCAGCAGCGCCCAGCCGGACGGCATCGCAGCCTTCGCTATCGTCGCGGGTGCGGCGTGAGGCGCCAGGAACGCGGCGGCGACGAGAACCAGCAGGGAAGCCGCTTTCAGCAGACTGGTGATTTCCTGTGTGCGCGCGCCTGATTGTACGCCGAGCCACTGGAAGAATGCGAGGATGCCAAGCAGGGCCAGGCCAACGAGCGATGCATGCCCTGCGAGCGGCTCGACGAGGACGCCGAGATATTCTCCGGCGAGGAGGAGCAAGGCGGGCGTCCCGATGCACCAGTTGACCCAGTCGGTGTAGCCGATAAAGATGCCCGCGCCTTTGCCGAACGCGCGCCGGACGTAGACATAGAAGCCGCCCGAGTGCGGCATCATGGCGCCGAGTTCGGAGAGAATGTTGGCACCGAGAAGCGCGCTGGCGGCGCCCAAGGCCCACGCCAGCAGATACAGCATCGGATCCGGCAGGGCCGCGGCCACATCGCCGGGCGTGGCCAGGATCCCGCCGCCAATGGTGGCACCCACGGCGATGGCCAGCCCGAAGACACTGCCAAGGGCTCGGCGGAGTGACGGGATGGGCTGGATGGGCGAGATGGGCGGGTTGGGCGGGTCAGAGAGGGCGGGCATGGGGGAGACACGTTACCGCCGTTCTTGCTCGCTGTCCATGCGCTGAGCGCGCCAACAGCGAGCAGCCGGCAGCCAGCGACCATCCTGCCCATCTCGCCCATCTCGCCCATCCTGCCCTATCTTCTCCCAATGTTCCCGTACCGCGACGACAATCCCACCCTGGCCACGCCCGTGGCCACCATGGCCATCATCGCGCTCAACGTGGCAGTGTGGGTGCTGGTGCAGGGGATGGGATCGGAGCCGCAGCTGGCAAAATCGGTATGCGAGCTGGGGCTGGTTCCGGGCGACTTCCTGGGGCGTCTGCCTGAAGGCACTGCCGTGCGGATGGGTCCGGGGGTTGCCTGCGTCTTTTCGGGCGAGCCGTCCTGGTACACCCCGCTCACCTCGATGTTCCTGCATGGCGGCTGGCTGCACCTGATCGGCAACATGTGGTTTCTCTGGCTCTTCGGCAACAATGTCGAAGATTCGATGGGCCGGGTGCGGTACGTCCTCTTCTACCTGCTCTGCGGCCTCGCGGCGGCATCCACCCAGACCTTCCTCAACCCTTCGAGTGCCGTGCCCATGGTGGGCGCCTCGGGCGCCATCAGCGGCGTCATGGGGGCCTACGTGCTGCTCTATCCCCGGGTGCGGGTGCACGTTCTGCTGGTCCTGATCATCTTCATTACGACCATCCAGCTGCCGGCGTGGGTCATGCTCGGCTACTGGTTCCTGCTCCAGCTGGCCGGCGGCGCCTCGAGCCTGGGCGCGTCGGAGGGCGGGGTCGCGTTCTGGGCCCATGTGGGCGGCTTTGCGGCCGGCGCTCTCCTGATCTCCGTCTTCAAGGACCGGGCCCTGGTGGCCCGGCACCGCGCGCTGGCGCGCACCATGTGATATTACGACGGTACCCATGACACACCTCCCGGCCGGCGCCCCGACGCGCCCCGATCCGCACCTGCCGGTGCACCCGCGCAATCCCGGCATGCCCCTCGAGCTCGACTGGGTGCACGGGGTGCGCGTCAATCGCAGTGCGGTGGAACGGCGTGCCGCTTCCCTCGGCGCGCGGCGCACGGTCAAGAAGCAGTGGCAGGCCGCCTGGCTGTTGCGGGCCATCACCCTCATAGACCTGACCACACTCTCGGGCGACGACACCCCGGGACGGGTGCGACGCCTCTGCGCCAAGGGCCGCGCTCCGGTGCGCCCTGACCTGCTGGAGGCGCTGGGTGCCACGTCGCTCCCTATCCGCGTCGCCGCCATCTGCGTCTATCACGCCATGGTCGAGACCGCAGTCGAGGCGCTCGCCGGTTCCGGTATTCCTGTCGCCGCGGTGTCGACAGGATTCCCGGCGGGGCTCTCGCCCTTCGAGCAGCGGCGCGACGAGATCACCGCATCCGTTGAGGCGGGCGCCGAAGAGATCGACGTCGTGATTACCCGCTCGCATGTCCTCACCGGCAACTGGCAGGCGCTCTATGACGAAGTGCGCGCGTTCCGCGAGGCCTGCGGCGACGCGCACATCAAGACCATCCTGGCAACCGGCGAGCTGGGGACGCTTCGAAACGTGGCGCGCGCCAGCCTGGTCTGCATGATGGCCGGCGCCGACTTCATCAAGACCAGCAC
>CBINCZ010000287.1:0-4128 GCA_966249295.1 uncultured Gemmatimonadales bacterium | reverse complement strand
GACAACACTGGTTATCACCACATACAGCCGGTCGCGCTGCAGCAGGAACGCCACCAGGGAGAAGACCACCCGCGCGATGGGCGTGGCGATGAGCAGCACCAGGCCAAGCTGCACCACGGCCCGGCTGTCGAGCGCGAGGACGCCGCGTACGATCCCGCCGATGCTGGTGACTTCCGCGGTCTCGCCGGTGAAGGTGCCGTAGTCCGCGTGTCGCATCCCGTGCTGCAGCAGCACGACCATGCCGCCGGCCACGGCCACGGCCGCCGCCACCAGCACGCCCACCCGCAGCAGGGTGCCCACCACCTGTTCCACCCGGTCGTCGGTCCAGCGCGCCCTGTCCATCACACCGATCCCGTCAGGCCCTTGTAGAGCATCTCGGCTGCGAGCACTACCACGACGACGGTAAAGAGCAGGCGCAGCGCGCGAGTGGGCGCACGGGTGAGCACGCGGGCCCCGACCAGCGCGCCCGAGAGCACGCCAATCATGACCGGCAGCGCGAGGACCGGATCGATGTATCCCCGGCTCAGGTAGACGCCCGCGCTGGCCGCCGCCGTCACGCCGATCATGAAGTTGCTGGTGGTGGTGGAGACCTTGAATGGCAGGTGCATGGCGCGGTCCATGGCCAGCACTTTCACGACGCCGGAACCGATGCCCAGCAGGGCAGAGAGGATCCCGGCCACGAACATGAGGCCGAAGCCGGTGGGGACGTTGCGCACCTGGTAGGCCTGGCGTCCCGCGGGCGTCGGGTAATCCGAGGCAAGCCGGAGCCGGATGGCGAGACGATCGGACGCGTCACTCAGGTGCTCCGTATGGGGCCGGAACGACTGGACAGCGGTGAAGAGCAGTACGATGGCGAAGACCACCGCAATGGCGTTGGGCGAGATCCACCCTGCGAGGTAGGCGCCGGCCAGTGCGCCGATGGTGGTGGCCACCTCCAGCAGCATGCCCACCCGGATGTTGGTGTACCCCTCCTTCACATATGCCGCAGCCGCGCCGGATGAGGTCGCAATGACCGAGACCAGCGATGCGCCGATGGCGTACCGCAGGTCCACGCCGAAGGCGATGGTGAGCAGCGGCACGATCACGATCCCGCCGCCGAGGCCGGTCAGCGCACCAAGGAGCCCCGCCGCGAAGGCGCCCAGGCCCACCAGCAGGCTCATGAGGAGGACGGTCATGGATGCTGGAACCTAGCGGCGACGTCACGCCTGTCCAAAGGGTGCAGAGCTTCCAAGACGGGGATGCCGCCAGTCCGATATGATGGCCATCCACCCTTTTCGGTCACCGCCCCAGCGGGGTGGGACCGTGGAGATACGCTTGTGTCACGCCTTGCCTTAGCAGTTGCCGCGCTGTCGATCGCATGTCTCGCATCGTGCTCCGATTCGAATGAACCGGAGAACAATGCGCCGCCACCCGCCACCGCCTCCGTGACCGCCACGACGGGCCAGAAGTTCACGCCCGCCACCGTGCGCGTTGCCACGGGAGGCACGGTGACCTGGGTCTTTCAGTCACTGGGCCACAACGTGACGTTCGACGCCACCTCGGGCGCGCCCGAGGACATTCCCGGCGTCAATTCCAACACCAGCATCGCGCGCACGTTCACCACGAACGGCACCTTCCCCTATCACTGCACCATCCATCCGGGCATGACCGGCACGGTGCAGGTGAGCAGTGCAACCACCACCACGGTGGAGTCATCCCCGCCGACCAGCAACCCGCCCACAAACAGCGACGGTGACGGTGAGCTCCCGACCGGCTATTGACGCGATGCTGGTGCTCGCACTGATCCTGGCCGTGGCTCCGTCCGCGGCAGCGCAGAGCCTGCTCGATCGCAGTCCCAACGTCAGCGGGCCCTGGGCCATCCCCACGGGCGTGGTCGAATTCAACTTCTCGCACCGCTTCAGCCGAAGCCCTGCGCCGGAGCGCAAGGTCACCGGCTATCCCACCTTCCTGCTCGCCACCGGCGTGCCGGGTCACGCGAGCGTGGGCCTGCGCTACAGCACCAACTCCACCCTGGTGAGCCGCTACCCGAACGAATGGGAATTCTTCGCGCGCATCATGCCGCTGGGGCAGGCGCGTGGCGCGCCGGTCGATGCCGCGGTCGCCGGGTCGTGGAACCTGGCCGCCCGCGGACCCGGCGCCGAGCTCTCCCTCGCCCGAACCGAGGGACCGGCGCGGGTCATCGCGCTGGGCCGGGTCATGGCTGATCCCGACAGCAGCGGCGCGGACGCGGCATTCGGCGGGGGACTGGTGCTGCGCCTCACGCGTTACATCGCCATCGCCGGCGACGCCGTCACCATGCTCCATCGGGACGAGGGCGAGCGGGTGGCATGGAGCGCCGGGCTGCAGCTCGCGCTGCCCAATACGCCGCATACGCTCTCACTGCATGTCTCCAACACCTCCACGACCACCATGCAGTCGGGATCACGCGGCAGTGGCGATGTCCGCTTCGGTTTCGAGTTCACCATCCCCGTCACGCTCTCGCGCTACTTCGGCGGCCAGCGAGCGACGGGTCCCGCCACCGTTGCGACGGATTCAGTGGTCGAGATCCACATCAAGGACCTGAAATTCGCGCCGGCGGTGCTGCAGGTGCGTCCCGGCACCGTGGTCGAGTGGATCAATGATGACCCGCTCGATCACACCGTCACTGCATCTGATTCGTCCTTCACGTCCGGCTTCATCAAGCCGGGTGCACGGTGGCGTCACACCTTCACGGAGTCCGGGACGTTCAAGTACGCCTGCACGCCGCATCCCTTCATGCACGGTGAAGTGCGGGTCGAGCGGGCACCATGACGGGCCGGGGGCTGGCGGTGCTCATGGTCCCGGCTGTCGTGGCGGCCTGCTTCTCCATGCATGAGCCGTCCACCGACGTAGCCGGCGTCACCTGCGAGCGGGCAGCGCAGCCGCCGGGTGCGGACACGGCGTTTGTCGTGATCCGGGATTTCGCCTTTCAGCCGGCTGCGCTGACGGTGGCGGAAGGAACGACGGTGGTCTGGGTCAACTGCGAAGTTGCGAAGGGGATACCGGGGCACACCACCACGAGCGAGGCCTGGGACTCACCCACCCTCGCACCGGGGCAGAGCTTTGCGGTCACACCCGAACCCGGCACGTACGCCTACCACTGCCGTCCCCATCCGTTCATGGAAGGCAGCGTGACCGTGACCGACGCTCAGTCGCTGACGAGCGCGCGGCGGTACCGCGCGGGTGTGGTGCCGTAGGTGCGGCGGAAGAGGTTGGTGAAATGGCTCTGATCGTAGAAGCCGGCGCGCTGGGCCACCTGGGCCAGCGGCTGTTCCAGGTCGGCCAGGTCGAGGAGGGCGCGCTCGAGCCGGAGCCGGCGCTGCATGTCGCCGATGGAGCAGCCGAATGCCCGGCGGAACCCGCGCGCGAGCGTGGCGGGGTGCACGCCGACCAGCTCTGCGATGGCCGAGATGGAGAGGGGATCGGTGACGTGCTCATGAATGATCTCGCGCGCCTGCAGTGCCCAGTTCGGGCAGTCGCCCAGCCGCTGGCGGTCTCCGCAGCGCGCGAGCTGCACGACCAGCTCGAGCAGCAGCCCTTCCATGGCCAGCGGCGCGGCGGTGTCGTTGCGCTGGAACTCGCTGTAAAGACGACGCGCGATCGCCACCTCGGGCCCTTCCACGAACTGCGCCTGGCGCTGCAGCGCGCGACCGACCTCACCCTCGCCGCCAAGCACGGCCAGTTCCAGTTCTGCCATGAAGCCATGGACGTCGCTCACATGGAAGCTGTTCCAGTGACGTTCGCCGGCCGGCATGAACTTGAGGGATGACGGTTGGCAGTCGGCCACGGGGCCCTTGCGGTATTCCGAAAAGCGGCCGCGCAGCACAAAGCACAGGGTTGGATCGTCGTGCGTGTGCCAGGGAATGACGCCACCCGCCCGGTGGGTACCCTCGGAAAATCGCGCGCCGCGCACGGTGCGGCGACGCAGCGGCTGGTAGTGGTCGGGATGTGAATTGGTGCCTGGCATGAGTGCTCCGGACCTGTGCTGCTGCTCCCGCTGAATCTGACGTTCCCCGGAAGTGCCCTTGCACAGTCTGTAACAACCGAAACAATCGAACGGTTCACCGATACCTGGAGGTGGATGATGCGACTACTCCGCAATTCTACGGG
>CBINCZ010000286.1:0-4151 GCA_966249295.1 uncultured Gemmatimonadales bacterium | reverse complement strand
GTGTCGCCGGTCACCCGCTCCATCATTCGCGGCACGACTTCCGACGGCAGCGGAAAGCTGCGGATGCTGAGCGCCTCGATGCGCCAGGCGCCACGGCCGGGTGCGGCAATCGTGAGCGGGCCGCTCGCGGACATCGGTTCGTACTCACCCACTGCCATGCCCAACGGACCCAGCAGCCCGGAGGGCAGGCGCGCGGTGTTGGCCTTGGCACGCACTTCGATGGATCCCTCGCCCAAGCGCACCCGGATCGAATCGAATGTTCCCCGCATGTACGGCCCGAGCACATCACTCAGCAATGAGGCGGCTTCATCCGCCGACAGGGTGACAGAATCGCTGCCGCTCCGGAGCGTCGAGAGCTTGCGCCGCCCCTCCTTGAGGGCCCCGGGCGACGGCGTTCCAACTTCGGCAACGGCCGCCGGCTCGTGTCGCGCCTTCCGCAGCAGTTCCTTCCCCCAGTCGCCCAGTCGGTCGCGGTACAGCCACCCGGCAAGCAGGATAAGGATCAGCGTGAGGCAGCCCAGGACGCGGAACGGCGCGAGCAGGCAGCCCTTCATGTGAGTTCCATGGTCAAGCGGGACGAGTACCGCGGCCCTGCCGGCGTCAGTTCGCTCTCATAGAGCACCACCTGGCGGACCGTGAAGAGAGCCCCTGCCGGCTCAACCCTGACCTGCTCGACGGCGCCCGGTGGGATGCGCTGGCCGTCACGCACCCGGCCAAGGGTCACGTGCGAGCGAAACGGCACGCCCTCGGGCGCAAAGCCGATGGCTTCCGAAGCACGCTCTACCCTGTCCTTGAGCAGTTCGAGCGCAGGGGGCGCGTCCAGGCCAAGCCAGAGCACACGCGGCCGCCGCTGGTCCGGAAAGGCCCCGATGGAGTTGAAGCGCAGCGACATGGCCGCCGCGTCACGGGCCGCCCGCTCCACGGCCTCGGTTACGACTTCGAGCCGATCGGGAAGCACCTCGCCGTAGAACTTGAGGGTCACGTGGGCTGAATTGTCCTGGACCCAGCGCACCGGCCACCCGAAGGCGCGCAGCTCATGCAGCACCTGGGTGAACTCCGCCTGGGCCGGCGGGGGCAATGGAATGGCGGCGAACAGGCGCATGAGTCAGCGGGCGTCGGTCAGTGAAAGAAGTGCGCCGCGGCGGTAGCCACGCGCGTCCAGTTCGACCGCCGCAAAGCCCAACGCAGCGATCTGCGGCTCGAGCGCGTCCCAGTGGGTACGCACAAGTTCCATTTCATCGACATCTACCTCAATACGTGCCAGGGTGTCGAGATGGCGCACCCGCAGGTTTCCCCGCACACCTAGCGTGCGAACCAGTTCTTCCGCCCGCTCAACCTGCTCCAGTCGCTCCGGCGTGACTTCCACACCGTAACGGATACGGCTGGCAAGGCAGGGCGCAGCCGGCGCGTCCCAGTTGGGCAGCCCCAGCGCACGCGCCGCCTGCCGCACCTGCGCCTTGGTCCAGCCCAGCTCGGCGAGCGGGGAGCGGACCTGCCATTCAGCGGCTGCGCGGGTCCCCGGCCGGTGTTCGCCGGTGTCACTCGCGTTGGTGCCGTCCAGGATGCAGCTGAAACCGCGCTCGACGGCAAGCGCAGTCAACTCGGACCAGAGCTCATGCTTGCAGTAGAAACAGCGGTCCGGGGCGTTGGCGCGATAGCGCGGATCGTCCAGCTCGCGCGTGTCCAGCTCCAGGAGTGGAACGTCGAATTGCCGCGCCAGGCTCACGGCCTGGGCATACTGCACCTCAGGGTACGAGGCGCTCCGACCGATCACCGCCAGGAAGCGCTCGGGACCGAGCGCCCGGCGCGCGGCCACGGCAAGGAGTGAGCTGTCCACGCCGCCGGAGTAGCCGAGGATGGCGTTGTCGAGTGCTGCGAGGTTATCGAGCAGAGGCCTGAGCAGATCCATGCCGAAAGGTATCACGACCGGGGGTTGGGCACAGCCGGGTGCCGATTGCCAAACCGGGCAGCCCAGCCCTAGCGTACAGCATGCTTCCGCGCACCCTGGTAATCACGGATGAGCTCACGCTGCCGCTCAGCGAACTGGAGTTTCGTGCGACGCCGGCCGGCGGCCCGGGCGGTCAGCACGTGAATCGCTCCGCGACGCGGATCGAGCTGTGGTGGAACGTGGCGGAGTCGCCCAGTCTTGCTCCGGAGCAGCGCGCTCGCCTGCTCACGCAGCTCGCCAGCCGGCTCGATGCCGGCGGACGGCTCAGGATCGTGGCCGCCAGCCGACGGAGCCAACTGCAGAATCGGGAAGAAGCCGTGGCGCGGCTGGTGAGCGCCGTCCGCAACGCACTTCACGTGGCCAGGCCACGCCGGAAGACACGCGTGCCGAGAGCGTCACGCGAGGCTCGTCTCGACGCCAAGCGGCGCCGAGGCAATATCAAGGCGTCCCGTCGGCCGGTACGGGAGGACGACTAGCGTATGCAGCGGCTCAGCGCGCTTCCTCCCACGCCCGATCCTGATGCCATCGCGGTGGCCGCGGAGGTCATTCGCCAGGGCGGGCTCGTCGCCTTTCCCACCGAGACGGTATACGGACTTGGGGCCAACGCACTCGACGTCGATGCCGTGCGCAGGATCTTCCAGGCAAAGGGCCGGCCCGACAACAATCCACTCATCGCCCATGTGCCCGATGCGCTGGTGGCCCGCGAACTGGTGGCCGACTGGCCGGAGCGGGCCGCGCTGCTGGCAGAGCGGTTCTGGCCAGGGCCCCTCACCCTGGTGCTGCCCAAGCGGCCGCTCGTCCCCGATCTTGTGACGGCCGGCTTGCCGGCGGTAGCCGTCCGCGTCCCCTCGCATCCCGTCGCGCGCGCCCTGCTCCGTGCGGCGGCGCTGCCGATCGCGGCGCCGAGCGCCAATCGCTTTACCGAACTCTCGCCCACTACCGCCGACCACGTCGAGCGCTCACTCGGCAACGAAGTCGATGTCATCCTTGACGGCGGCCCGACGACGGTCGGGATCGAGAGCACGGTGCTGGACCTCACTGGAACTACGCCGCGGCTGCTGCGGCCCGGCATGGTCACCCTCGCGGAACTGGAACAGAGCATCGGTGCCATCGCGCCGCCGCCAACGGTGAGCGGTTCGGCGCCACGGCTCTCACCCGGCATGCACGAGCGCCATTACGCCCCGCGCGCGGCGCTGGTGCTGGTCAATCCCGCCGAGGTGGAGCGCGAGGCAGCTCGCGCCGGCGGCATGCCGGTCGGCGCGCTGGTCCTGACCGACCTGGTCTGGCCGGTGCAGCATCCCCTGCGAATGCCGAATGACCCGGTGGCATATGCCAGCCGGCTCTACGCAGCGCTCCACTCGCTCGACGATCTTGGCAGTCACCTGATCCTGGTCGAGCGTCCGCCCGATGCGCCAGAGTGGATGGGCGTGATGGATAGATTGAGGCGGGCGGCTGTTCAGTCATAAGTCGTAGGTCGTACGACTTACGACTTACGCCGTACGACCCTACCTTCCAGATGGCGTCGCTTCCTCACCAGCGTCGTCCCACCACACTGGAGGCCACCATGTCATCCACGCTCCTCGACTCCTTCCGCAATCTCCTGACACCTGACACTATTTCCTCGGTCGCCAGCCGGTTCGGTGAATCCGAGTCCAGCACATCGCGCGGCCTCATGAGCGGTTTCGGGGCCATTCTGCTTGGTCTTCTCAACCGGACCAGCGACGCTGGTGCGATGCGAGACATTCACGGCCTGGTCAGCCAAGCCGCCACCGAACCTGATGGGCTCGCCCAGGGCGGGCTTTCGTCGCTGCTGAGTGGCGGAACAGCCGGGCTGGGCACGCTCGGCAGTCGACTGCTCTCGATGGTGTTCGGCGGCAACAGCGCCGCGGTCTCCGACGCAGTCGGCCGAACCAGCGGCCTCAAGTCCTCCTCCGCGGCCTCAATCCTCTCGACATTGGCGCCGCTCGTGCTCGCACTGCTGGGAAAGCGGGTGCGCAATGACGGCCTTTCGGCCGACGGCCTGACCTCGCTGCTCACCAGCGAAGCTGATTCGATACGGAGCGCGGCACCCGCCGGCCTGGCATCGCTGTTCGGCCTCGGGACAGCCGCGCCCGGCGTTCGCCGCACCGTCGAAGAGGACGGAAGCCGGCAGGCGGGCGGGCTGGGCTGGGTCTGGCTCGCGGTTGCGGCCGCCGTCATCCTC
>CBINCZ010000285.1:0-4173 GCA_966249295.1 uncultured Gemmatimonadales bacterium | reverse complement strand
TCGTGGAACTTCACGTCCTTGGAGAGGAGGCGATGGGTGCCGATGACCACGTCCACCGTGCCCCGAGCCAGCCGCTCGAGCACGTCCTTCTGCTCCTTGCTGGTACGGAACCGGGAGAGCACTTCCACCGTGATGGGATAGTCGGCCAGCCGCTCGGCGAAGGTGCGCCCATGCTGCTCCGCGAGAATGGTCGTGGGCACCAGTACCGCGGCCTGCTTGCCACCCTGCACCGCCTTGAACGCCGCGCGCACCGCGACTTCCGTCTTGCCGTAGCCCACGTCGCCCACCAGCAGCCGGTCCATCGGCAGGGGGCGCTCCATGTCGCGCTTGATTTCGTCGGTGGCGCGGCGCTGGTCGCGCGTGTCTTCGTAGAGGAAGCTTGCCTCCAACTCTCGCTGCCACCGCGTGTCGGGTGGAAAGGCGAAGCCGGCCGCCACCTTCCGCCGGGCGTAGAGCTCCAGCAGTTCCGCCGCCATCTTCCGGATGGCCTGCTGGGCGCGCTCGCGCACCCGTGCCCAGCTCGTGCCACCCAGCCGGTGGATTCGCGGCGGTGGCCGGTCGCCGTCTTCACCGGCCGCCCGGTAGCGCTCCAGCTGGTCCAGCCGATACAGCGGCACGTTGAGCCGTGAGCAGCCTTCGTATTCGAGCACCGCCACTTCCAGCGTGCTCTCGCCCACCGTGATCGTCTCGATCCCGCGATAGATCCCGATCCCGTGCTCCAGATGCACCACGTAATCGCCCTCGGCCAGAACCCCGGTAGCGAGCGACGGCGCCGCCGCCCGATAGCGGCGGGTGCGCCGCACCCGCCGGGCACGACGGAAGATCTCGTGATCGGTCAGGACCCGGAGCCGAGGCAGCACGAAGCCGCCATCGAGCGCGCCGACCATGAGGGACGCGTGCACGCCGCGTTCGTCGAGCAGCTCCTCGAGCCGGTCGCGCTGGCCTTCGTTGTCGCAGAGAATGAGTGTGGGCGGATCACTCCTGAGCAGGGCCGCGAGGCGACCCAGGTCGCGATCGAGCTGTTCCGGCGGCAACCATCCCAGCTGGATATCCGGGCTGCTTCCGCGCAGGACCAGCCTGGCGAACCCGTCGAGCTGCGCCCGCCACTGATCAGGCTCGGCAAAAATTTCCTCCCGGCGCGGCACTTCGTCGCCCAGCCGCCGGGCAACATCGAGATGATGCGCCGCTTCGTCCCACGCACGCCGGGCCTCGTCCACCGCGGGCGCTTCAGCCTCGAGCACCACCAGCGTGTCAGGCGGCAGGAGGTCGAGGAGACTGCGGCGCACGCCGCCGGTGGTCGCTGCGGCAATCGAATCACCGGGCGCCGACTTGAGCGGCAGGATGACGATCCGATCCTGTTCCTCGCCGGAGCGCTGGCTGGTAAGGTCGAATCCGCGCAGCGATGCCACTTCGTCACCCCACCACTCGAGCCGGGCGGGCAGCGCCATGCCGAAGCCGTACACATCGAGGATGCCGCCCCTGACGCTGAACTGCCCGACCTCGGTAACCGTGGCAACGCGCTCATAGCCCATCTCGCCGAGCCGGTCAGCCAATGCACCGGGCGGCAGCGTGTCGCCACGACCGATATCCAGCCGGAGCTGGGTAATGGCATCGGGCACGCGGGTGCGCTCAAGTGACGCGCGCACCGTGGTGACCAGCAGCCGCACCGAGCCGCCGAGCAGCGCCGCCAGCGTCTCGGCCCGTTCGCCCGCAATTTCGAGATGGGATTCGTCTTCGCCCAGCGATTCCCGCTGGGGATAGAGGGCCACTGCTCCACCGCAGAGGAGCTGCAGGTCCGACAGCCAATGTTCCGCATCAGCAGGCGTGGCAGCCACCACAGCGAAGGTACGTGCCCGCTCCTGCGTGGCCAGCCAGGCCACGAGCGCCGCGGCCGACGAGCCGGGCGTCCCCGCGAGGGTGAGATGGGTCCCGCGCACTGGAAGTCGCTCGCGTACGTCAAGCGCTCCAGGTGAGTGAGCTATGGCATCCAGAATACGGTCAAGCGTCATTTCTTCTTTCGTCGCGTGCTCGCGATGAGCACCTCTCCCGCACCAGCGGCGAGCGCCAGCCAGAGGAGCGGCCCCCTGAGGTCAGCCCGTGCCGCGGATGAAAAGGCCGCGTCCCCCACGTCGTCCAGTGGCACCAGCCGCGCGCCAGGCCAGACCCGCCGGACCTCGTCGTTGCCGGCACGGCGCAATTGGCTTTCGCGCGGATCCACGGCGGCCACCAGCGCACCAATGGTGTCAGTGCCGGCGAGGAGGAAGTACGCCCCCAGCGACGCCGGCGTGAAAAAGTCACCGCCCTCGACGGTCCACTGGCGGTCACCCCGCCGCACTTCGGTAGTCTGATCCGGCAGCGCCGAGGGCGCGCCCGCTGACGCGGCAATCAGGGAGATCTCACCCCGCACTGCCCGGTTGAGGAGCCGGTCCATGAAGGGCATGAACTCCGCCGAGAGCGGCAATTCGGTCCACGCGGGATCGAGGCGGCTGCCCAGCAGGACGATGTCGCCACTGCGCACGGCCCAGGGCGTGCCTCCGGCTGTCACCAGCACGCCCGTGCGCCCGCTGCCAGCCGTCTCCAATCCATAGCGCCGAGCGACGCGGTGTGTTCCCAGGAGCGCGCCGCTGTCCGTCGTGATGGCATCCAGGCGCAGCGACCCGAAGCGCCACTCGCTCCCGCGCTGCTGCAGTTGCCGATTGATGGCTCCAAGTTCGGCTGCGTCAGCCGGCGGCATCACTATCGAAGGTCCGGGGCCAAGCCTCCCGAGCGAGATACCGTTGCCAGCTACGATGCGGTGATTGGCCTGAAGGACATCACAGGCAGCTGCCAGATAGCGATCACTCCGGTCGCAGCGCACGGAAGCCACGGGTGCGACATGCACTGCGGTTTCCCCGCGGTTGTCCAGCCGGAACTCGTCCGGCGCCAGCTCGGCGCTCGCCACAAACCATCCGTCGCTACCGCTCGCGAGCGGCACGCTTACGCTGTCGCCGGGACGGACGAGCGTCTCCCGCGGCGGGCCACTGCCCAGGCGTACTGCAACCGCGAGCGGCGCGGACGAGTCGCCAGCCACGGCGACCGTGAGGCGACCGCCCTCCCGGGTCCACGGCTGCGGTCCCGCATCCACGCGCACAACGCCGCGATTGGCTGGCGGCGCCTCCGACGGGCGTGCTACGATCAGCGGGGCACGCATCGGTGCCGCCGTCACCGCCGTGGCCTGAAGATCCGAGAGCAGGAGGATTTCTACGGGACGCGCGTCGTCGGCAAGGATCTCGTTGGCAAGAGAAATGGCCACGCCAAGATCGAGCCGGGTCGGGAGCACAGTAAGGCTGTCCAGCACTGATTCCAGGCTCGCCGCACTGCCTCGGCGTGGCCGACCGTCAGCCGGGACCAGCCACACCCCGTCTTCAGGTGTGGCGCGGGCCAACGCCCGCCGGCCTGCGCGCACCAGGGACTCGAGCTGCGGCGTACCGCCGACCATGGCGCCACTGCTGGCGCTGTTGTCGAGAATGACCACAAGCGCGCCCGGTGCGTGGCCCGGCACACCGGCGAGCTGCATGGTGGGGCCAGACGCCGCCAGCACCAGCGCCAGGATCAGCAGCATCCGGAGCAGCAGCAGGAGCCAGTGCTGGAGCCGGAAGCGACGCTGATGCTCGGCGGTTGCGGTGCGAAGGTAGCGCACCGCGGGAAAGGCGACTGTCGGTGGCTCACGGCGGGCAAGCAGATGGAGCAGCAGTGGCAAGGCCACGGCCGGCAATGCTGCCAGCATCCAAGGATGGAGAAAACCGATCATTGCTGCCGGGGCACCACCAGCGCCTCCCGAAGCGCATCACCAAACGGCCGGTTGGTCAGCACCTGATGATAGGCGATGCCAAACCGGCGGCAGGCCAGGTTCCACTCGCGCGTCACCTGCTGCAGCGTTTCCGCGTACGCCTCGGCCCAATCCGCTGGACGAAGGATCACGGCATCCCGCGACTCCGGATCCTCAAATCGGGCCTCTGCCGGCCCCGACAGCGAGACCTCCGCCGGATCCAGCACGTGCAGCACCAGCACCTGGTGTCCGCGATGCCGGAGGAAGCGTAGCGTGGCCATGGCGAGCTCACGATCCATCAGCAGGTCGGAGATGAAGATCACCATGCCGCGCCGGCGCAGGAAATCCATGACCCGGCGGAGCGC
>CBINCZ010000284.1:0-4198 GCA_966249295.1 uncultured Gemmatimonadales bacterium | reverse complement strand
TCGGGTCCGAGTCCTTGTGGTCCACCGTGACCGTCTTGATGGTCACCAGGCCGTTCATGGTGACGGACGCCATGAAGACGAGCCCGCCGGGGTGCCCATCCGTGGCCGGCTGCGACAGGAAGCTGGACGGCTGATCCAACCGGATTTCGGGATCGCTTTGCTGCATCGGACAGCCCCGGAGATTCTCCGGCGGGAGTGGCAATCCTCCCAGAATGCCCACGATACCGGATCCGTTTGGTAGCGGCAGGGAATCGTCCAGTTCCCAGGCGCTGGAGCCAGCCTGGTAAAAGCTGGACGTGACATATTCGCAGCGAGAGCTGGTGGCATTGCACGCGTACGTCTTCCAGATGTGGGAGCCGCCCGCCAGTTGCGTGGGATTGACCGTGTATCCGGCCGCCGACATGTTGAGCGACGAGGTAACCTCCTGAGTGCCCATCCAGACGCGGACACCAGTCACCGGCTGATTGAAGCTCGCCTGCATCGGGATGTTTGAATTTCGGACTCCGCTGTCGGCCGGTAGGTTGTGCACCACCATCGGCGTACCCACCACCATCAGGGACCGCGTCTCCGAGTCGTCGAGTACCTCGCCGCCACCCCCACCACCGCCTGGCGGCAGCAGGAGGGTCGTTGATGTCGACTGCGCTAGTAGCGGATCTCCCCCGCCGCTACCATAGAGCTTTACCGTGACCGAGCCGGAGCCGAGCCCGTAGCCGTGGATCGTGATGGACGCGTTGTAATAGCCATTGGCTGCCAGTGGCATCATGTCATCGGGAGTGGCACTCGTACAGAGAAGTTGGCCTGTGGCACTGCAGGTGATCCGGAAGGACCCGGCCGTCGCCGTGTAGTTATGTACTTGGACGGTAACGACCTGGCTCTGTTCGACAGGAATCGTCGCCGGCGGACTGAACTGCGAGACGTTGAAATGCGCTTCGGTCCCGATGATCTGGGGCGTAACACCGCCGCCTCCGCCTGAACCCTTCCCGCCATGCTGGGCGTAGAGGCTGCTGGTAGTCAGGACTCCGAATGCGATAGTCAGGACCATCAGTTTGGAGGGAAGGCCAGCCACGCAGATCTCCCGATTGAGGATGCCCTCGTGACCGCAGCGCACGTACCACTCGGCAGGTGCGCCCATGGCCTTGATTCACAAAGACTTGGGGGAATGCATATGTCTCATTTGTCGCAGTCATCGCAGGAGGTGCTGCAATAGGTGAGACGGATGGGACGATGTAGAGCCTAGGGCCTGAGGCGTGGGGCGTGGGAGGACGCGAGACGCGTGACCCATGACGCGCGACTCCTAAGCCCTATGCCCTATGCCCTATGCCCTTGTTATACTCCATCGTGATTCGTCTCCAGCACGTCATCAAGACCTTCCCCAACGGCACGCTGGCCCTGAAGGACGTGTCCTTCCACGTTCCCAAGGGACAGTTCGTGTTCCTCACCGGCCACTCCGGCGCGGGGAAGTCGACCCTGCTCAAGATGCTCTACGCCGAGCTGCGCCCGACCTCGGGCGAGGTACGCGTGGGCGGGCACCTGCTGCACTCCCTCAAGGCCGATGAGATCCCCCGGCTCCGCCGGCGCCTCGGCATCGTGTTCCAGGATTTCCGCCTGCTGGAAGACCGGACCGCCTTCGAGAACGTCGCGTTTGCGCTGGAAGTCACCGGCGCCACCTCCAGTACCATCCCTGCCCGGGTCACGCGGGTGCTCACCCAGGTCGGGCTCGCGCACAAGGCCAGCGCCTACCCCCGCGAGCTCTCGGGTGGTGAGCAGCAGCGGGTGGCCATCGCCCGGGCCCTGGTCAACGACCCCGCCATCATCCTGGCCGACGAACCCACCGGGAATCTCGATGACCGCGCCACGCTGGGTGTCTTCCAGCTGCTCCGCGACATCAACGCCGCCGGCACAGTGGTGGTCATGGCAACCCACGACATGTCGCTGGTGCGGCGGGCTGACTATCGCATGATCGAGATGCGCGACGGCGCCGTCATCCACGACTCGGCGATGGACGGCGGGGAGGGCCGAGCGTGAGGCTGCTCGCCCGCGAGACCCTGCTCCCCTTCCGCCGCCTGCCGCTTCTGTCGGCGCTGTCGGTGACCACGATTGCCTTCTCCCTCTTTACCGTGGGGCTCTTCGGGCTCATCGCCATCAACCTTCGCCAGGCACTGCGCGGGCTGGAGGCACGGGTCGAGGTAGTCGCGTTCGTCCTCCGCGGCACTCCGCCGGAGACCATCACCGTCGCGGCGCAGGACGTGGCGACGTTTCCCGAAGTGCAGACCGTGGATTACGTGAGCGAGGACCAGGCGCTGGCCCGGGCCCGGCGCGAGCTGGTGGAGTTCCAGGATGCCTACCGCGACCTGCAGACCAATCCCCTGCCCGCCTCGCTCGAGATCCGCCTCAAGGAAGGTTTCCGCGATGCCAGCCACGCCGAGCTGGTGGCGGAGCGGCTGCGAAGCTTTCCGTTCGTTGAGGACGTTCGCTTCGGTCGGGAATGGGTGCAGCGGCTGGATCACATCCGGAATCTGGCCGGACTGCTCGGCCTCATCATCGGCAGTGTCTTCGCCGTGGTCGCCATGGTGATCATCGGTGTCACGACCCGCATGACCATGCTGCAGCGGGCCCGGGAAATCCGGATCATGCGGCTGGTGGGCGCCACCAACTGGTTCATCCGCGGACCGTTCATCCTCGAGGGCGCGCTCAAGGGACTGCTCGGTGGCGTGCTTGCGATCCTGCTCTGCTACGCCGGCTTCGTGGTGTTTGCGCGGAGTGCCCCTGCCCTGTCGGGGCTGATGTTCTTCAAGCCCATCCACATGCTGCTGATCCTGCTGTTCGGCGTGCTGCTGGGCCTCCTGGCCAGTCTCGTCAGCGTGGGCCGTCACCTTCGGCTGGTGGACGGCCGCATGGAGCGCCGCGGCACGTGAACCGGATCGTCCGGCTTGCGGTGCTGCTATTGCTCAGCGTCGCCGCCGTGCCGGCGGTGCAGGCGCAGTCGGCCAAGGAGCTGGAGGAGAGCCGGCGGCGCCTGGCCCAGATCAAGGCCGAGCGCGAACGGCTGCAGCGGCAGCAGCAGATGCTCCAGGGCCAGGTGCATGATGTCGAGGACGAACTCGACAACATCGAGCGGCAGAAGCAGTCCACCAGCCGCATCGTGCTGGAGATCGAGCGACAGATTGGCGGGCTGACATCGCAGCTCGACCAGGCAACCGCCGAACTGGTGCTGGCACAGGATAACCTGGCCGAGCGGAAGGCGGTGCTCGAGCGCCGCCTGGTGGACATCTACAAGCGGGGCCCACTGCACACCTGGAAGGTCCTGCTCACCGCCGAGTCGTTCGGCGACCTGCTCCGACGATACAAGTATCTCTATCTCACCAGCGAGCAGGACCGGGCACTGGTCTCCGACGTGGAACGGTTGCGCGACCGGGTCGCGAAGCAGCGGCGCGAGATCGTGATGGTCAAGGACCAGCTGGATGCCACCCGGATCGAGCGGGAGCAGGAACTCAACCAGTACAATCGGTTGGCCGCAGCGCGGGAGAAGCGGTTGGGCACGCTGCAGCGGTCTGCCCGTGCCAACGCCCAACGCCTGCTCCAGCTCGAGCGCGACGCGAGCCGACTCAACAACGTGCTCGCCGCACTGGAAAAGGCGGCACGGGACGAAGCGGCACGAAACCGCGCGTCGGGCACCAGGTCCGCCCCGATTGCCGGCGCGCTCACCACCGCGAGTCTCGGCCGGCTGGACTGGCCGGTGGAAGGCAGCATCGTCTACCAGTTCGGGCGCGATACCCTGCCGCAGGGCGGCGTGATCCGCTGGAACGGCATCGGCATCGCGGCGACACCGGGTACGCCGGTGCATGCGGTGGAAGCGGGACGGGTCCGGCTGGTCGAAACGATGGGGACCTACGGCCTCACCGTGATCCTGGAGCACGGCAACGGCTACTACTCGATCTACTCCCACCTGCAAGGCGCCACGGTGAAGGCGGGCGATGACGTGAAGAAGGGCCAGATCCTGGGAGCCGTGGGCGGGGAAAACTCGGACTACGGACCGCACCTGCACTTCGAGATCAGGGGCGAGAACCAGAGGGCGCTGGATCCGCTGGCCTGGCTCCGGCGGAGGTGACGCATTCCGGGCCATGTTGGGGCGGCCCGCGGGCCGCCCCTACACGGCCCCTCCCATGACGTTATCTCCGCCACCCCGATCCGCTCCCCC
>CBINCZ010000283.1:0-4199 GCA_966249295.1 uncultured Gemmatimonadales bacterium | reverse complement strand
TGGCGACGCCGACCCGGCCAAATTCTCCCTGCGCCAAGTGATGGTCCGAGTCGTAGCCCATCGGGGTGGGAAGGTCGAACGCGGTGGAGAGGCCGGTCTGGCCGCTGGCGAGCAGCTGGCGGAAGCGCGTGTTGGTTTCGGCCGCGGTGCCGAAGCCGGCGTACTGGCGCATGGTCCAGAGCCGGTCGGTGTACATCCCCGGATAGATCCCGCGAGTGAACGGGTAGGCGCCGGGCTGGCCGAGGTCGGTGCCGGGCTCCCCGCGCCAATCTTCCGGGCCGAAGACCTTCTTCACAGCACTGGCGCGGCGAGCGGTCCGGCTGGACGCGGCTCGATACGGAGCCGCCGCAACGTGTCCGCCACGTAACCCACGTCCTGCCGCGACCCGATGACCAGCGGCACCCGCTGGTGCAGCGCGGTGGGCACGATGTCAAGAATCCGGTTGAGGCCGTCCGTGGCCGATCCCTGGGCCTGCTCCGCGATGAAGGCCATGGGCGCCGCTTCGTAGAGCAGGCGGAGCTTCCCACGGGGATTCCGGGTATCTGCCGGATAGAGGAAGATGCCGCCCGCAATCAGGTTGCGGTGGAAGTCCGCCACCAGCGAACCGATGTAACGGGAGTTCTTGCCCTGGATCTCGTCCGGCCGGTCGCCGTGGAATCCGCGCACCACATACTGCATGGCACGGTCCCAGCGGGCGAAGTTGCTTTCGTTGACGCTGTAATACTTGCCGACACGCGGAATCACGATTCTGGGATGGCTGAGCAGGAACTCGCCAATGGTGGGATCGAGCGTGAAGCCGTGCACGCCCTGACCGGTGGTATAAACCATCATGGTGCTGGAGCCATACATGACATAGCCCGCCGCCACCTGGTGGCAGCCGGCCTGCAGCACGTCCTGCACCGTGCCCCGGCCCTCCATGGTGACCCGGCGATACACGCTGAAGATGGTCCCGACCGCGCTGTTGACGTCGATATTCGATGAGCCGTCCAGCGGGTCGAACATCACGGCGTACTTCCCCGCCTCGAACTGGGGCGGCACCTGGATGATGTCGCCCTCTTCCTCCGAGCACATCACGCAGACCCGCCCGGTGTGACTCAGGCAGTTCTTGATGGTCTCGTTGGCCATGACGTCGAGCTTCTGCTGCTCCTCGCCCTGCACGTTGCCGCTGCCGGCGCTGCCCAGGATGTCCACCAGCCCGGCGCGGCGGATGGCCGCGGCGATCATCTTGGCGGCAAGGGCAATATCATAGAGCAGATTGGACAACTCGCCCGTGGCTTCAGGATAGCGGTCTTCCTGGTCGAGAATGAACCGTTCGATGGTCGTCGCGCTGGTGATCACGGCTCCATCTCCTCGGCGTGGGTGGAGTAGTCGCTCCGGCGATTCCGGCCTGCGACGCTGATGTGGTGTCCGTCGGTGGTCACGGTGATCGAACCATCCTGATCGGTTCGCCAGACCGCGACATGATGCGCCTGCAGTCGGCGCAGGGCCTCGGGACTGGGATGGCCATAGCGGTTGACGCCGACACTCACGATCCCGATGTCCGGCTGGAGCTCTGCCAGCCAGGCATCGCCGCTGGCCCATCGGCTGCCATGATGTCCGACCTTGAGCAGGTCCACCGGCCCGACCGATCGCTGGAGCAGCGATTCCGCCGGAAAGCCGGCATCGCCCGCCAGCAGCGCACGGAATCCGCGATACTCCACGAGCAGGACTGCGGAGTCTTCGTTCAGGTCCAGGCCCCAGCCGCTCCATGCCGTGTCGGGATGCAGGAGCGTGAAGCGCACACTGTCGAGGTCGAACCGCATCCCCGCGCGCGCCGAGCGCCAGGTCGCGCCATCGGCAGCCACGGCGGCGAGAAAATCGGCGTAAACCGGATCCGCAACCAGCTCGCCAGGCTCGATCACGACCCCGGCGTCCACGTGATCCAGGACGGCGGCCGCGCCGCCCACATGATCGGCGTGGGCGTGCGAAATAACCATGGCGTCGAGACGCCGAACCCGTTCGCGCGCCAGAAACGGCGCCACCACCCGCTTGCCGGCGTCCGAGCGCGCCGAGCGTGGTCCCGCGTCTATGAGCACCCAATGGCCGTGGGGCGTGCGAATCACCGCTGCATCACCCTGGCCGACATCGAGAAAATGTAACGAAAGTCCCTGAGCCCCGTCATGCGCACTCCAGGGCACTGCCAGAATCACGCCGCACCACGAAGCCAGCGCGAGCGCCAGTCCCGCGCGCCGCGCGGCCACCGGCGCGGTTACGTGGCGTCCGGCAGCCCACAGCCCCAGCGCAAGGACTGCGGCGGCACTCATGGCCGATGGGAGCCCGGGCGCCACCATGAGGCAGCCATGCGGAATCCGCGCGCCCAGGTGCGCAACCAGCTCCAGGCCGTGCAGCCCGAGCCCGGCGCCGGCGGCGAGGGCGCCGGCCAGTCCTGGGAACACACTGTGAAGCACCAGGCTCGCGATCACCCCGGGCACCGCCAGCGCCGCCAGCGGGATGGCGACCAGGTTCAGCACGATCCCCACGACCGGGATGGTTCCGAACGCCGCAGCCGTGATAGGCGCCGTGGCCAGTGTGGCGCCGGAGGAGGACGCGACCAGCTTCACCAGCGCGCGCCCGCTCACGGCACGCTCACACCACGCAGCCGCCCAGGCGCCGCCGGCCAGCGCGGTCACCGAGAGCCAGGCCCCGACCGAGATGATGGCCCAGGGATCACCGATGGTCACGATGATGCACGTAAATCCCAGCAGCGGGCCGAGGGAGGAATGACGCTGCCGCTGCAGTTGCCATGCGCCAAGCACGCAGAGGACCGCGGCGCGCGTGGCAGGTGCCGGCCAGCCAAGGAAGCCGGCGTATGCCAAGCCGAACACCGCGCCGCACCAGAGCGCACGCTGGCGATGGTATCCCATGGCGCCTACCGCGAGCACGACCCACGCGACGATCAGTCCGACATGGAAACCGGAAATACTGAGGAGGTGCACCAGGCCGCTGGCGGCGAAATCGTCCTTGATATTTCGGTCCAGGTTGCCACGGGTGCCGAGCACCAGGGCCTCAACCAGGGCGGCACGCGGGCCGTAGAGCGAACGACTCGCATGGGCGAGCCCGGTGCGAATTCGCTCCGCCAAGGTCGCCTGATCCGCTTCGCCGCTCAGCGAGGACGCGAGCAGGATCCCGCCGGCCTGGCCCAGGGGCCCGCGCCTGGGCAGCCAGCGGCCCCGTACCGTCACCACCCGGCCAGCCGGCAGCTCCTCGGCGCGCTCAATGCGCATCGTCACCAGTCCGCTGCAAGGCAGGTCCAGGGGCGCCACCGCTACCAGGCCGCGCGCGGTCCCGGGATCGTGCAGGCGCACGCGAACCCTTATTGCGCCGGCAGGCAGCCGTGCCGCACAGCTATGTGTATTGGTGTAGTGGCCGATGCGGCCCAGTCCGATGCCGAACAGCAACGCCAGCCCGCCGAAGCGACGGCGATTGCCGCCAACCAGCACCATTGCGATCAGCACGAGCACGCACGCCGGAGCCCAGAAACGCGAGAGGCCGGTCAGCAGACCGGCCTCGAATGTGACGACGAAGAGCATGCCGGAGTGCACCGGCCGCACGGCTAGTTCATCCCGGCTGGGCTGGCGCCCTGCCACAGCGGGGCGACTGGGCCACCCGCTTGAACCCCTGCATCACGGTGACTTCCATCTGCGCCCGAGCCTGGTCCTTCTCCAGCGCGAGTTCGGTCATGACGCTTCCCTCACGGGTGTTCACGTACCGTGGGGGAACCCGGTTGAGCGCGTAGATCAGCACATCACCGCGACAGGTCTCACAACCGCAGAAATCGGGAAAGTGCGGCAGCAGCGAATCGTACGCGGCCTCCACGTGCTCTTCGGCCATGTTCTTGATCATAGGACTGCCAGCCCCCTTTCGTGCACGATCGTCCCGGTGAATGTAGACCCGGTTGAGCCGGTGAGCCGGACGGTGAGGTAGCGGCCGATATCGGCTTCCGTGAGCGGAAGCAGCACCAGCGCGTTGCTGCGGGTGCGACCCAGCATGCCGCCGCGGCGGGCGGGCCGCTCCACCAGCACCTCGTGGGTCGTGCCGACTCGCCCCAGGTTCCGGGTCCGGGCCTGGTCGCGCACGGCACTGATCAGCCGTGCGAGCCGCTCGGAGGCGACCTCGTCGTCGAGCGATTCCTTCATCCGTGTGGCCGGCGTACCCTCGCG
>CBINCZ010000282.1:0-4207 GCA_966249295.1 uncultured Gemmatimonadales bacterium | reverse complement strand
TCCGGCCCAGCCTGCCCCTCCTGCCCATCCTGCCCCTCCCGCCCAGCCGGCCCATCCCGCCCATCCTCTTATTGGCTTACCTCAAAATCCCCGCTCCTCGCCTCTCCCGTCTTGTCGCCATCGGGACTGGTGATGGGTATCGGGATGCGCCAGATGCCGGCGGGCTGGTTGTCGGGGAACGAATACGTGACGTCCTTCGACTGACCGCCGTCCAATGAGGTGATGACTGCGGGGCAGGCCTCGAGTTCCTCGACCCGCACGTAGCCTGCCTCGGTCTTGTGGTCCCAGCGTTCGGGGCAGGCGAAATAGTACACCGCCGAGCTGGTCGTGTTGGTGAGGGTCACCACGATGGGCTCGGCGGGCGTGTAACTGGCCTTGTCGGTCGTGACGGTGACGCCGGGGAATGGGTCACTGGGATCAGTGGAGCTACAGGCCGGCAGGGCGAGCAAGGCGGGCAGGGCGAGCAGGGCAAGCTGGTGGCGTTGGCGGAGCATGGTTCCTCATGGAAGGCGGGAAGACGGGAAGGCGGGAAGTGGGTCGACAGTCTACGGTCGACGGTCTACGGCAATCATGTTGACCGTTGACCACTCTCCGTCAGTTCGACGGCTCGACGAACTCCAGATCCTCACTCCTTGCCTCCCCCGTCTTGTCACCGTCGTCGCTGAAGATGGGGATGGGGATGCGCCAGGTGCCGGCGGGCTGGTTATCCGGGAACGTATAGCTGAACGTGGCCGACTCGCCGGCCGGGAGCGGCGTGCTGCCCACCAGGCAGAGCTGCAGTTCCTCCACTCGCGTGTAGCTATTACCCACCTTGTGGTCCCAGCGTTCCGGGCAGTTCGAGTACTCCACGTCCGAATTCGTCGTGTTGGTAACCGTCACCACGACGGGCTCGGCGGTGGTGTAGCTGGTCTTGTCGGTGGTGACCGTGATGCCGTCGGAGGGGTCGGTGGATCCACAGGCTGGCAGGGCGAGCAGGGCGAGCAGGGCGAGCAGGTGGCGCGAGGTTGGCATGGAGCCTCCGGTTTGGCTGAGTGACGCCGGAGGGCTGGGAGGGTGCACAGGGCGAGCAGGGCGAGCAAGGCGAGCAGGGCGAGCAGGAGGGCAAGGCGAGCGCCGAAGGCGCGAAGCAACCCGGTCGCGTGGATTCGGATGCTGGCTACCCTATGGCGTCGTCGGCTACGCCTCCTCGCAATGACTCAAGCTCGCTTCGGCGCGTCCGGCGTCCGGCGTCCCGCGTCCGCAGTTGCAGGCCGCCCGATGAGAATCGCTGTCATTGGCGCTTGGTTCGAAGCTGCATGCCATTGTCCGGCAAGGTGTTGACTCAGGCGTGCGCAGTTGTAAAAAGCGAAGTTTCGCAGAATCATCACCGAGTCGATCTTGGTGCAAACACATATCAGACAACGCGACTTTGGCGGCCCCATCAGATCTGCCCTTCGTCGCCGGATACCTCCGGCGACTCACCCCCTGAGGAGGGTTTATGCGTGCGGGCATTCGAGGCTTCGCGGTGGTCAGTCTGTGTGTGCTGGGACTGCCGACGCGGGTCACGCTCCAGGCGCAGTCCGCCGGCGCGTCCGGCACGGTCGAGCTGTCGACCGCAATCAGGACAGCATCGCTCCAGGTCCTCCCGGTGGCACTCAGCCGGTTTGCGCTGGTTTCGGCGTCAGGTGATACCCTGCCGATTGCGACGGGCAGGGATGGCACCGCGACACAGGCAGTGCCGCTGGGCGACTACACGGTCATTGCCCTGGATTCAGTTGAGGTGGAGGGAAGCCGGTACCAGTGGTCCCTGCGCGTGACCGTGCGTCGCGGTCAGTTAACGAAGGTGGAACTCACCAACCTCAATGCCCAGGTCGAGCGGCTCGCCGAAGTGCCCAAGCCGGTGTCGCCCAACACCGAGATGGAGCTGTTCCGCCAGCAGGGCGGCAGCGTGGTGCGGATCGAGGCGGGGCTGGGGCATGGCAGCGGCTTCATCGTAGACACGCTCGATGGGGTGATCCTCACCAATGCCCATGTGGTGGCGAACGCCGGGCAGGGGGACATTGCGATCATCCTCGATTCGCTCACCCGCGCCGAGGCGCAGCTGCTGGCGCGGGACAACGACGCGGATGTGGCGGTCCTGCGTGTGGCGCCGGCCTTTCTGGAGGGGCGCCCCCGGATGCGGCTGGCGGCGCCGGACGTGGTCCTCAACCCGGGCGACCGGCTGGTGGCGCTGGGATATCCCCTGCATCAGGACCTGACAATGACGACGGGTGTCGCGTCCGGCATACGGGATGGCGCCATCATCTCCGACGTCAACATCAACCCCGGCAATTCCGGGGGGCCGCTCCTCACCCTCGATGGCGCGGTCGTGGCGGTCAACACCTTCGGCGACGCTGACACTCGCGGCCCCGGTGTGTCGGGCTCCATTCCGGTGGTGAAGGCGGGGCCGGCATTGCTCAAGGCCGCGGGCGTCAGGGACTCACTGGGCCAGCCCAACGACACCCTCCTGCCCATGATGCCGAAAGCCACCATGAGCACGGCCAGCCTCCGGGCAGCAGCCGAGGCCATTGATTACAAAGATTACGTGCGCCACAGCGAACTGAAGGTGCATGGCCGGTTCAACATCCGGCTCGTCACCCCGCTATCCACCTTTGTGGAGCTGACCCATTACGAGCGCGAAGTGGCCAAGGACCGCAAGAAGCGCGAGGCAAAGGCGGGCGTGTCGTCCGACCAGAGCTACAGTGAGGTGCAGGAGTATCGCGACTGGTCGGAGTATGTCGGTGACTTCGCGACGCCGGTCGTGTCGCTCATGGTCGAGCCTGACGTCGGCGAGACCGGTGGAAGCCTGCTGGGGCGAGCCCTGTCGGCAGCGGTGGGAGTGCAATCGCAGGCCAAGCTGCGGTTCAAGGGGGATGTGCGTGGGGTTCGGCTGCTGGTGGGCAACACCGCTGCTCCGGTGCGGCCGCTGAGCGGTGGCCACGGTCCGGTGACCGTCTGGGAGGAGAACCGCTGGGTGCAGCTCAAGGATGTCGCCGACCTGGGCTTTTATGTCTACGATCCCGAGGCCTTCCGGCCGTCGGACGACGGGACGCCGCCGATCGTGGTGATAGCGGTGGATGACCTCAAGCATCCGGGGCGTTCCGCTTGCCGGATCCTGCCCAAGGAAGAAGTGGCACGGGTCTGGAATGACTTTGAGGGCTACTACCGCGAGAATCGCCGCGACCAGGTCTTCACCGTCGCCAACCAGAAGGCCAAGGTGGACATTCGGTCGGTGCAGCAAATGCTGGGGGCGACGTGCGAGTTTTAGCTATGAGCTGTGGGCTGTGGGCTGTGAGCTGTGGGCTGTGAGCTGAGCGCGGTCGGGCCGAGCTCGTAGCTCACAGCTCACAGCACCGCGATGTCGGCCGCGCCGGAGGGGCCAAGCCGTGGCTTTGCCCCACCGGCGCGAGTCGCCGCCATATCTGCCGGCCGAAGGCCGCAGCGGGAAGCGGGACTCGAGGCCACTCTTCCCGCCTTCCCATCTTCAGTGTCACACCCAAGCACGAGCTTCTCTTGCGCCGGGCGTCGGGCGTCGGGCGTCGGGCGTCGGGCGTCGAGAGATGATAATTGCTCTCATTTAGAGGCAAAGACGTAAGTCATCTTGTTGTGGCGCAACATCTTAGTGCGTTGCGAGGCACTTGTAAAAAGCGAAGTATCGCGAATTGGCACCGGGGGCCATTTTAGGAGGAGTGAGCTACGAGCTGTGAGCCGTGGGCAGGACTCTCGCCTGCTCGCGACTCGCAGCTCAAAGCTCGCAGCTCTACACACACCCAATCGCTCATCCGATACTCCTCGGCGACGCCCCCTCGCCGAGTCGAGCTGTTCCTGCCGGCGCCGGTGCGGCGGTCGTCCTCGCCGCCCGGCCGTCGCTTGTCCTGGAGGGACATGGCAGCCACTACTGCCAGCAGTCAGCCCCCATCCGCCCAGCCTCGGCGCCATCTCCTCGCCGTGTGGAACCCGGTGGTCGCCTCCGACGCCATGGAGCAGCACATCCGGGTGCTGCAGGATGCCGCCCGCAAGTTCCGCCATGGGAAGCTCCGGGAGGACGAGGTCTACGTGTGGTGGGGGAAACTCCGCTCGGAGCATCGGACCAAACCCCTGCCGCACCTGGACGACATCCTCTCGATCGAGGTCGAGCCGTGTCGAGACGATCCGGGCGAGGAAACCCATGTCTACCTCACCGATTTCG
>CBINCZ010000281.1:0-4222 GCA_966249295.1 uncultured Gemmatimonadales bacterium | reverse complement strand
GAGATGGGCAGGTCGGTGCTAACCCGGCATCACTTGCCCATCCTGCCCATCCCGCCCATCCCGCCCATCTTCTCTACCCTACTCCGCCCTCCTCAACCGCTCCAGCACCCTCATGAAATCGGCGCGGGAGCCGGGGTCGAGGCGATAGCGGCCGAAGCCGTTCTCGTCCACGAAGTAGAGTGCCAGGCGCAGGTTGGTGTAGACCCACTCGAGTACCCTGCCCCCGACCTGGCCCGGCTGGGTCTCGAACGATTCATCCGGTTCACCGAGGGCGACGAACACCTCGCCCCGGTCGGTGCGCCATCCCTCGATGCCCTCGGTCTTGAAGCGCTGGTTGGCAATGGCGATGCGGGTGAAGTAGGCGTTGAACGCCTCGTTCTCCGGCGTCGAGGGATCGGGATCGGTGTCGTGCCAGAACCTGACCCACATGGCCGGCCGCTCGGCCACCGGCGCCTTCTTGATGGAATCGATGGCCGCCCGGCGCCCGAAGTAGCGCAGCAGCTCGGCGATGTCATCGTAGTTTGCCACCACCCAGGCCTGCGAAAAGGCCACGACCGCCGTGGTGGACTTCCCGGTCCCGCTGTCGCCGATGGCGAGCGTCATGGGCCCGAGCGCCGTGCTGTCGGGATGCAGCTTGAGCACCTGGCTCTCGACCGGTCGTCCGCCCTGGAACTGCACGCTGCCGGAGAAGACGAGACTGTCGTCCGCGTTGGTCATGGTGATCGGCAGTGTGGTCGGCCCCGGGAAATTGTAGCCCTCGACATAGGCCAGGAGACTGTCGCCGCCGAAGAGCACGGCGCCGCGCGGATTGAGCACGAGCGAGAGCGTATCGTCGAGACTTCCCCGCCCTCGCACTGCATAGACCAGGAGCGGCGCGGTGTACGTCCCTGGCCCGAATGACGGCACGGTCTCGCTCTGCTCCACGCTACCGGTGTTCCCGGTGGCCGGGTCGCGCAGGGCGGCCTTGAGGGTGTACTGGCCCGGCGGCAGCAGGAAGCTCTGCTGGAAGAGGATGCTCTCGTCGGTGCGCTGGGTTTCCCTGAACGAGGCGACCCGCACCGTCTCCTGCCGGCTCACGGCCACCGGCGCGGCGCCGTCCCGGCTGAAGCCCAGGTCCACGCTGTAGCGCGCGACAAAGCCTGCGCCCTCGCGCTGGAAGCCGAGCATGCTGTTCTGAAGCGAGATGCCGACGACGGCGATGGTCGAGTCGCCGGGACCGGCGGCGTACGCCACGCTGCCGACCCATTGCATCGTCCCGCTCGGCGACAGCCGGCCGATGCGGCGGTAAAAGGTCTGGGTATCGAGCAGATCCGAGAGGGTCTCGGAGGTGGTCCGCGGTTCGGTATCGGTGCCAACGCGCTTCCAGCTGCCACAGGACGGCATGGCGAGCAGGGCGAGCAGGGCGGCCGTTGCAGCACGGTGCATGGGCGAAGCTCCAATGCGAGTCGTAGGTCACAGGTCGTACGTCGCAGGCCATATGACATATGACTTACGACCTACGACTCTCCTTCTTGCCGGTCCCTCAAATTCCCGCTAGCTTGGCAAGCCGATGTCCGCTTCCGACAATCACCTCGGCCGCACCATTGCGGGATACCGCCTCGTCAAGCACATCGGCGAGGGGGGAACGGCCACGGTGTACCGCGCGGAGCATCCGGAGCGGGGCACGGCGGCAGTAAAGGTGCTGCGCCCCCGGCTGGCGCAGGACCCGGTGGCCATCAAGCGCTTCCTCCGCGAGGCGGAGTACGGGAAGCGCGTGGTACACCCAAAGATTGTCCGGACCTTCGATTATGGCGAGTCCGAGGGGGTGCACTTCCTCGCGCTCGAGTGGGCCGAAGGGGAGCCGCTGGCCAATTTCATCCAGCGGGCCGGCAACGTCGCGCCGGCGCTCGCGGCCACCATCGTGGAGCAGATTGGCGCAGCACTGGGTGCGGCGCACAAGGCCGGCATCATCCATCGGGATCTCAAACCCGCCAACATCATGTACAACCCCGCGACCCAGGAGGCCAAGCTCCTGGACTTTGGCATTGCGCGGGACGCCGAGGTGAGCCCGGAAGAGCGGCTCACGCGGGCGGGCTTCTTTGTGGGGACGCTCCAGTACGTGGCCCCAGAGACACTATCGGGTGAGCTGGTGGGCGAGCAGGCCGATGTCTACAGCCTGGCGACCATCGCCTATTACCTGCTGACCGGGGTACTGCCGTTCACGGGTCGAAACCCGAGGGAGTTGTTTCAGCAACTACTACAAGAGAATCCCATCGGGCTGAATCAGGCGGTCAAGGGGCTCAAGTTTTCGCCTGCGGTGGAGACGGTCGTCATGAAGGGGCTGGCACGCGACCGGGCCCAGCGCTACCGGACCGTGGACGAATTCACCTCGGCGTTCTGCACCGCGGCGCGGGATGAGAAGGTGAAGAAGGGCGGATTCCTTTCGTCCATCTTCGGCAAGGGCTGATGGGCCTCACCGAAGACCGGGCACGCCTCCGGGCGCTGCTCCTGGAACGCAGCGTCAAGCACGGCTCCTTCACCTTGGCCTCGGGCCAGACCTCCAACTACTACATCGACTGCCGGCTTACCACGATGAGCGCCGAGGGCCAGGTGCTGATCGGAAAGCTGGGATTGGCGGCCATCCGCGGGGCAGGGTGGGCGCCCGACGCCGTCGGCGGCCTCACCATGGGCGCCGACCCGGTCGCATATGCCATTGCGGCGGCAAGTTTTGGCAGTCCGCCCGTGGTGGACGCCTTCAGCGTGCGGAAGAGCCCCAAGGAGCACGGCACGGGAAAGCTGATCGAGGGCAATTTTGGTCGAGGGTCGAGGGTCGTGGTGGTCGAGGATGTCATCACCTCGGGCGGCTCCGCGCTCCGGGCGGTGGACGCCGTCCGGGACCAGGGCGGGGAAGTCCTGGGCATGCTGGCCGTGGTGGACCGGCAAGGGGAGGGGAGGGGCCGGATCGAGGCAGCCGGGGTGACGGTCGTGGTGCTGGAGACTGTTCAGGGCTTAGGGCTTAGGGCATAGGGCTTGGGCTTGGGGAAATTCACGAAAGCACGAAGGGCACGAAAGCACGCAAACTGCCGCTCACACGAAAACACGAAAGCGCGAAAGGATCGCCAACACCGACCTCACGACCGACTTTTCGAAGCCTGCTGCAAAACATGTCATCACCCGCAGCGCGATGACGAGGAAACATTCACCGGCGGCGGCCCGGCTCTGATTCCGTACTCGCAGTCGCACTCTACCACATCCCCTGCGGACAAAGGTCTCTCACCGCCCTGATACGATCACTCTCGCAACTGCAGTTCTCGCCTGCCCTTCGTGCTTTCGTGTTTTCGTGAGCGCCTGACCATCCCTCCCACATCGCGCTGCCTGCCTGACGAAAGGCGCACCGGTCGCACCTTTCGTGTTTTCGTGTCTTTCGTGCTTTCGTGCTTTCGTGACTCCGTGTGCATCCCGCCGCTCCACGCATCTCCCGCCTGACACCGCACGCCGAACCGACACCGGTTCGTCATTGATTCGCAATGCTGTCGCTGGCGTGCCGGTCATCTCCAGGCATTAGACATGAGTCACCACTCACCGGAGCGGCACGATGCGATTCCACATGTTCGCAGGTTCCGCGTATCTCCTAGCCGGGCTCGCCCTGGCCCCCACTCCCGCCCCTGCGCAGGAGCAGTCGTCACCAACGATCGTTGTCACCGGCAATGCAGTCCTCCACGTGCCGGCGGACTCGGCCACGTTCACCATTGCCTGGATACTTGGCTCGGCACCTGGCGATGCCCAGCAGGCCGAGGACGCGAAGATCGTCGCCCAGCTCTCCGCGCTGCTCAGGGATGCCGGCGCCGGCGATGCGCCGCTGCGGTTCACTGACAACCAGTACTGGATGCCGTACCGTGGCGATGATGAGAACTCTGAACGCGCCCAGCGAATGCGGAAGGCGGACGTCACCATCACTGGTCGCGACGTGATCACAAAAGTCCTGGCCGCGCTTCGTAATCACCCTGTCCTGCAAGTGGAGGAAAGTGACTTCGGCTGCACCTGCAACGACGAGATGGAGCGGCGCGCCGAGGCGCTGGCATTTGCCAGGGCGCGGAAGAGCGCCGAGGCCCTCGCCACCGCGGCGGGCGGCCGGATAGCCGGGCTGGCCGCGGTGTCCAATCAGCCCTACGGTTTCGGCATGGTGATGCCAGGCTTCGCCGCGAGCCAGTCCATGTCTCTGAACGAAGCCAGTGTGAGCCCG
>CBINCZ010000280.1:0-4225 GCA_966249295.1 uncultured Gemmatimonadales bacterium | reverse complement strand
CCAGCCGTCCAGCCGTCCAGCCGTCCAGCCGTCCAGCCGTCCAGCCGTCTAGCCGACTACAATCGCCCCCGCCCCCAGCAGCATCAGCAGTCCCCACATCGGCAGCGCGAACTTGATCCACTTCTCATACGGCACGCCGGCGGCGGCGATGATGGCCATGAGGGCACCGTTGGTGGGCGTAATGATCTCGCAGAGCCCAGCGCCGTACTGATACGCCAGCACTGTAACCTGGCGGCTGATGCCGAGCAGGTCGGAAGCCGGCGCCAGAATCGGCATGGTGAGCACGGCCTGGCTGCTCACGCTCGGCACCGGCACGTGGATCAGCGCCTGCACGCCCTGCATCGCGATGGCCGATGCCGTGGACGGCAGGCCGTTGAGTGGCGTGACCAGGCCGTACACGATGGTGGCCAGCACCTGGCCCTGGTCGAGCACCACCGAGATCCCCCTGGCGAAGCCGATCACCAGCGCTGCCACCGCCATCTGGCGGAATCCCTCGCCAAAGGCCTCGCCTGTGCCGCTGATGCCCATCCCGGCGAGCAGTCCCGCTGCCGCGCCCATGATGAAGAACAGCGCCGCGAGCTCGTCGAATCCCCAGCCGAGAAAGTTGAGCCCGATCGGCAGCATGGCGAGGGCGGCGACCATCATCACCAGGATGAGGTCCAGCCGCCAGCCGTGCACCTCGTGTTCATGCTCGAGCACCAGTGGCTCGGCGGGGACACGGTGGCGCCGCGCGTAGTAGAGCGTGCCCGCAATCCAGAGCACCAGGGCAACCGCCATCACGACCAGGCGAAAGCCTGCACCCGAGCCGGGCGGCAGCTGCGCCACCTTCTGCGCGATGATCACCTGAAAGGGGTTGACCGGACTGAAGGCGGACCCGATGGCAGCAGCGCCAACGCTCATGGCGCAGGCCGTCACTGCATCGAAGCCCAGGCCGCGCACCAAGAGGAGCAGCAGCGGGACGAACGCGATGATTTCTTCCTGCATGTTTTCGAGCGCACCGCCTGCGGCAAAGGCGAGGCACACGATCGGGACGACCAGCGCCTGGCGTCCTCCCACCGCGCCGATGAGCCTACGCAGCGCTCGGCGCAACGCACCGGTCTGCTCGATAACCGCGAAGGCGCCGCCCACCAGAAACACGAATGCGACGACATCTGCCGCCGCACCGATCCCCTTGGGGACGGCCACCAGCGCCCGAAACGGTCCGACCGGCGCGGCCTCCACCCTTGCGTAGGTGCCGGGCACGACCACGTCGCGCCCGGTGACTTCATCGTGCTGTCGTTGGTACTTGCCCGCCGGCAGGACCCATGTGGCCGCTGCCGCGAGCAGGATGCAGCCCACCAGCAGGGCGATGGGATGTGGAGCCCGGAACCGCACTCCTAGAGATCCCGGCAGCGCACCCGCGCCGGAGGCGTGTTGGAACAGGCGATGCGGCCATCCATGCCGCTCGAAATGGTGCCGCACGCGGTGGTGCGGGCTTGCCGCTCGGCTTCGCCGCGATCAGCCGCCGAGGCGGTCGCGCTGTCGGTGCGGCCCTGGTAGGTCACCACCACGAAGCACTCCACCTTCTGCGACGACATCGTGCTGGTGTACAGCGCAACCCCGAGTGCCACGGCGACGCCCACCGTCAGTAGCCCGCCTTTTTTCACGAGTCGCTCCTCAGCTGCCCTTCATGGCGCCCATCACCGCGGGCAGCGCCCCGATGATCCACAGGATGACGGCCACGGTGGCCGCGGTCTGCTTGGACGTGCGCCCCAGAATCTTCACGCCGAGGTAGATGAGGAAGGCCATCCAGATGGTAAACACATCGATGTGGCCCACCAGCGCCCGCATGACGGCGGGGGCATCGTGCAGAAAGCGCGACGGTCCGATACTGATGTCGTAGTTGGACGTGAGCGTGGAGCCGTCAATGAACGCCATTTGCAGGGCGTTGACGATGTACTCCGCGATGGCCGGGAACATCATGAAGACGCCCACCACCATACCCTGCGCCAGGCCCAGTCCGGCTCCGGCAAACTTGGCGACCAGCCAGATCAGCAAGCCCGCCACAAGCGGAACGATCGCCGAGCCCACGATCACTCCCACCCCGGCGAATTTCCGGATCACGGCCTGGCTCCGCTCGAACTGTTCCTGGGTAATCTCCGGATGCTGCTTCAGGGCCTGCTCCATCTGCCGGCTGGCCTGCGCGTCGAAGAATGGACGCATCAGGTCCTTGGTCGCGAAGAAGGCGATCGCCATGGCGATGACGTACACCAGGAGCGGAATGCCGAACTTGCCCTGCCGCCGCCGCTGGAACACGTCCGACGGGGCATAGTAAATCTCGGCGCAGTCCATCACGCTTGGATTCGACGGCGTCGGGGCGGGCGCAGCAGCGGCGTCGGTCATTGAGGACTCCGGTCGAGGGTTGAGCGCTAAGCGCTAAGCGCCAAGCGCTAAAGCAAGGTCCCGCTCAAAAGCAGCGATGCCACGGTGAAATAGATCACCAGCCCGGTCACGTCCACCAGGGTGGCCACGAACGGGGCCGAGGCGCTGGCGGGGTCGAAACCGATGCGCCGGAGGGCAAACGGGAGCATGGAGCCGACCAGCGAGCCGAACATGACCACGCCGAGGAGCGCCACCGCAACCGTAAACGCCACAAGCATGTAGTGGGAACCGTAATCGTACAGTCCGAAATACTGCCAGACGAGGATGCGCACAAGCCCGATCAGTCCCAGAATGGTGCCGAGTGCCAGGCCGGCGGGCAACTCGCGGATTGCCACACGCCACCAGTCCCGCACCGCGACCTCGCGCAACGCGAGTGCGCGGATGATGAGCGACGTGGCCTGGGAGCCACTGTTGCCGCCCGAGCTGATGATGAGCGGCACGAAGAGCGCCAGGACCACCGCGCGGTTGATCTCGTCCTCGAAGTGCCCCATGGCGGTGGCGGTGAGCATCTCGCCCAGGAAGAGCGCGCAGAGCCAGCCGGCACGCTTCCGGATCATCGAGCCGAGGCCGATCTGCATGTAGGGCTCGTCCAGCGCCTCCATGCCGCCGAACTTCTGCACATCCTCGGTCTGCTCGCTGACCAGCGCATCGATGATGTCGTCCACCGTGACGATGCCGAGCACCCGGTGGCCATCGTCGAGCACGGGAATGGCAAGCAGGTTGTACTTGGAAATGAGCCGAGCCACGTCTTCGCGGTCGGTATAGGGGCCGGTGGTGATCGGCTTCCGCCGCTGGCCCACGCTCAGCACCGGCAGGTCGGGATCGGCGGTCATCAGCTGGCGGAGGGACACCACGTGAGTGAGCCGCTGGCGGTCATCCACGACGTAGATGGCGTAGACGGTTTCCTTGGCCTCGCCCACCGCGTGGATGTGCTCCAGCACCCGCCGCACGGTCCAGCCCGACGGCACCGAGACGAACTCCGTCGTCATGAGGCCGCCGGCGGTCGTCTCCGGGTACCGGAGCAGCAGCCGGAGCGTGTCCCGGGTGGGCGCGGCCAGCACGTGCTCCAGCCGGCTGCGCGCCTCGGGCTCCAGTACCCGGAAGATTTCCACCTGCTGGTCGGCCGACATGGCGTCGAGCAGGCGGACGGCCTTTTCCTGTTCCAGCTTGGCGATGATGTCGCCGCGACGCTCGAGCTCCGGCTCGTCGAACACTTCCACCGCGCGGTGGAACGGCAGGGCCGCCACGATCCGGGCCGCGGCCTCTTCCGGCAGCTGGTTCAGCGCTTCGACGATATCGGCGGGACGCAGGTCGGCACAGGCTTCGAGGAAGTCGTCCTCGTCACCGGAGAGCAGGTAGAGCAGTTCGGGTGTGGCGGGAGAAGGCATGGGAGCCCCTGTGCGGTCGGGCGCTTCGCGCTCAGCGCCTAGCGCTTAGCGCTCGTCTTCCACCTCATCCCTCACCCAGTCGAGATACCCCTCGCTCCCGGCCAGCGGCAGCATCACGATTTCGGGCAGTTCGTAGGGATGGTGCTCCCGGAGGAAGCGGGCGACGTCGGGCCACCGCGCGCGCGTCGTCTTGCAGTGGCACTGCCATTCTTCGGCGCGTTCCAGCGTGCCTTTCCAGCGATAATGGCTGGTGATCGGTCCGGATACCTGGGCGCAGGCGGCGAGCCTGGCTGCCACCAGGCCCCGGGCCAGGCGATCGGCATCGTCCCGCGTCGCTACCGTCGTCCGGACCTCAACGACCTCGTCCGGCATTACTGCGCGGGCTGCGAAGCCCCCGGCAGGTTGGGAGTCTCGTT